>JAPYPK010000164.1 GCA_029937655.1 Nitrospinaceae bacterium | reverse complement strand
GGGGCAAATCGCCATTTGGGCGGTTTGCCCCTTTTTTGTTCCACCGTTGTGTTAAGAATTGGTGGTATAATTACTCTCGCAAGCCCCTCTTCAGTTCCCTCTCTTCCTCTTATTCTTGTAAGGAGTGGTTCTTGGGTAAAGTTCTCTCGAAATTTTTACTTCCTTTATTTCTTGTTGTTGGCTTGATTTGTTTTGTCGATTTGTCTAATGCCAATGATCTTGGAAGCAGGAGAAACCCACTTCTAGTTGATTCTATTTCTACGCATATTTTAAAGAGTTTTGAAAATATTGATTAAGGGGTTGATTGCTTCTGGAACTGTGTTAGCGTTGTTATATCAGCTTAAATCGTTCGAATAGTTTCTTCTGAGGTGTTGTAATTTGAGGAGAAATAAAATGAGATTTGCGCAAATTGTGATTTTTGTTTTTTTTGCCCAAACGCATTTTCTGATCTTTGTTTTTGAGTCAGAAGGTCAACTGTTTCTAAAAGAAGATTTAATGCAAGTAAGTACTCTGGATGATATTCCAAAGGAGCCAGGTTGGAGGGATTCCGCGTACAGAGGCTGGGAGGTTCTGAGTATTCCGGGTCTAATCTCTACGTACTATGACCTTGATTTAGATGGGAAGCTGGACTACATGGTGACTAGAAAAATTGTGCGCAAAGCCTCTTCGGAGGAAATAGATATGGCCCGAGCGATAGAGTTGGCTGAGTATGACCGTCAGGCGGTTTACTTCTCTAACCCTGTGATTTATTTTGCAAGCAAGTATCCGTTATTTTACTGTAAAGGTCTCGATTATAGAAAAAATTGTAGAAATATTTGGGTTGATATTTCGGAAGATGGATTAAATGGAAATGAAGAGGTATACACCCTCGGATCACCCATGCAGAATACCAACTAGCAAACTAGTTGTTTTTGCGATTTTGGTTCTGTGCTTATTGTTAGTCGGGTCGGTCGCGTGGGCACATTCAAATAACAAGCATGATGCTCCACCGGAAACATCGAAGCAAAGGGCGACCCATCATGGAGGACATGTTAATCCTGGCGCAGATCGTTTTACTTTAGGTGAGACGGTATACAAACACATGTGTGTTTTTTGCCACGGTGCCGATGGCAATGGAGGTGGAAAAGCGACGGCTTATCTTTATCCTTGGCCACGCGATTTTCGTAAGGGAATTTTTAAACATCGCACCACTCCTCCCGGTTCTATTCCACTTGACAAAGATATCTTTCGAACCATCCAGAAGGGCGTTTCTGGAACGGCGATGCCCGGATGGAAGAATGCTCTTAGTGAAGAGGAAGCATGGTCTGTTGTTGAGTATATCAAGGGTTTTTCGGAACGATTCAAAAACGAAACTGCACTGCCCGCCATTGATTTTGGAGTTGCTCCACTCGTCACTACAGAGTCGATAGCAGCTGGAGAAAAACTGTACCGGGAAATGCGTTGCCAGGGTTGTCATGGGACTGACCTGAAGGGTGAGGGCCCGCGAGTTGCAGATCTTTTTGATGTCTGGGACCACCGAGTTTTTGTATACGATCTTACCAATCCTAATGCTTATAAATTCGGTTATGAGCCGATCGATATTTATACGACATTGACCACAGGGATTGATGGTACTCCCATGAAAAACTATGGGTACTTGGCCGATAAAGAGCGGTGGAATATAACCGCGTTTCTTCAATCGAAAATTGACAAGAATCGTGTGCAAAAATCGGGGTATGAAATTGATCTTCACTCAACGAAGGTTGACGACGAATTTGTGCTCGACCCGAATCACGAGCTGTGGCAAAACATTCCTGAGAAAGTAGTGCGACTTCTTCCCCTCAGCGCACGAAAATCACCTATCAGCCATATCAAAATTCGATCAGCTTTGAATGACGATGCGGTTGCTATTCGACTAGAGTGGGACGACCCGATTCCAGACCGGTCATCTACTCGTCACCAAGACTTTAAAGATGCAGTTGCAGTGGAGTTTGCTCTTGGTGATGTGTTGCTTCATACGCACGGGCACAATGAACCATTTTTTGGTATGGGTAACAGAGGTAAAGTGGTCAATATCTGGCAATGGCGTGCGGATTGGCAGACGGAAATCGAGACAAAGGAAAAGATTGAGTATGCCACTAAGGGAATGGATCTTGATGCGATGATCTTCGGTGGCGAAGTCAATCCCGTCGACGCTCTTAATCCATTTAGGGATGTCCCTGTTGAAGAAATGAACGCGGAGGGTTTTGGTACTCTCACCCCTCAACCGCGTACCAAACAAAATGTATTAGGAAAAGGTGTGTGGAAAGATGGACATTGGTCAGTGGTTCTTTATCGAACTCTGGATTCACTCAATAAATGGGACAAACAATTTTTGAGTGATCAACCAATCCTCGTGGCATTTGCTGTCTGGGATGGATCTGAGCAGGATCGTAATGGACGAAAAGTAGTATCTATGTGGCAAAGGCTGCATTTACCTTGATGTAAAGCTTTAAATCGTTCATAGTATTGCTATTCCAGTAGAAAATCACCCAATTAGCGGCGGAGTGCTATTGGTAATTCTTTTAAAATTTATTGTGTAATTGTGTTTATAGGAGTGTTGTATGTCGGATGAAGATCAGGAGAATAAAGAAGACCTGAATGAGGAGGAGTCTTTAGAGTTAGTTGAGGCCGATGAGGACGAGTTAGACGAGCTTGAGGTAGACGAATCTGATGAACTGGATGAGTTGGATGAAGTTGTTGATGAAAAGATCCCCGAGAGGGGTGCTTATCTAATCATTGGTCAGGGTGATTTTTCCACTGTAATGTCGAACCGTGGTGCGGATGATCCTGGAGATAATACCCTTTCTGCTCCTCAGGGAGTTTGTAAGTTTGGGGATATGCTATTCGTATCGGATGCAGGGAATCACCGTGTTTTGGTTTGGGATCAGTTCCCCGAAGAAAGCGGTGAACCGTCCAATGTTGTTCTAGGACAGGAAGACTTTGCAGATTGCTTGGAAAACAGAGGGCTTTCGACGACTCTAGATGAAATGACCTCTGGATTAGGCGATGAAAACCTGGATGGGTTTACTATCAGTAAAGCGGAGGAAGATACTTTATCTATGCCAGCCGGGCTCTGTGTGATTGACGG
>JAPYPK010000163.1 GCA_029937655.1 Nitrospinaceae bacterium | reverse complement strand
ATGAAAGTGGGTTACGAACTTACTCTTGGAGGATTTCGTGACTTAATGGATACCGCCCTCGACGAAAAAGATACCCAAAGTATTCAAGTTGCGATAGATGATGTATCAGGTGTTCTAAAATCACACGATTTACGAACACGAAAGATCGGCGGAAAAATTCTAATGGATGTTCACATTCAGGTAGACAGCGATCTTACCGTAACCGAAGGCCATGAAGTAGCCGAAAGGGTTCGAAGAAAACTAATCAAAAACTACCCAAATACCCAGGATGTACTAGTCCATGTAGATGGTTATGATGATAGTGAAGTGGAATCGATTTATAATATCTCGCGGGATGATGTTGAATTCTTGCTCACCTCAATACTTGCTAATACCGATGGGAAGTTAAAAAAAACCCAGCTGCGAATCCATCATCTAAAAGGGAAAAATATTGTCGAACTTTATTTACATGGCGACCCTACAAAGACAATTGCGGAAACCGAAACTAGTCTTAAGGAAATAAAAAGTGACCTCTTAAAAAACGAACATATAGATGGTGTCAAACTATACTTAGAGGTAGAGTCCAATAGTGATTACTTGCAAAAATAAGTATCCTTATCGGGGAAAACAGGGGGACTATGAAAGTTAAGTATACTTAGCGGCTGATCACTGGTTGAAAATTGATGGATAATCCCAGGGGGAACTCTAAAAAAACACCCCGCCCTCAGGTCATAATTATCCCCATCAAGAACAGCCTTCCCAGAACCCGAGATAACATAATACAACTCCTCACCCTTTTTATGATAACTGGGTTTTTTAATCTGAAATGGTTCCATACGAACCAGGTAAGCAGAAAACTGATCACAGGCTTCCCGGGATAACAGCTGCTCGATTTGAACCCCCTCCAGAACAAACGACTCCGCTCTACCCGGCTCTAAGAACAATACCTGATTTTTTTTAGTCATTTGCCCTTCCAAGTACATACATCACAACCTGGAACAAAGATCTCCCGAGTGCGTTTTCGTATCGACTTGTGAAATTGCTTCTAAAATATTTCCATCCTCACCAATTACATAGGTGATACGCGATGCGTATTCATCTTCAGGACCTTTAACCGCCTCATAAGCTAGCGCAATCTCTTGGTTGATATCGCATAATAAAGGGTAAGGAAAGTTAAATTTTTCGGCAAACGCCTTATTATCAGTTTCATTATCTAGGCTAACTCCAAGAATAACCGTGTTTTTTTGTGCGAACTTTTCATAATCATCACGAAACCCTTTCCCTTCAACAGTGCAGCCCGGCGTATCTGCCTTGGGGTAAAACCATAACACCACTTTTTTCCCATTAAAATCAGCAAGACTAACGGCATTTCCGTTGTGATCTTTAACTGAAAAACCAGGAGCCCTTGTTTCTTTTTCCAGCATGAAAAACCTCCTTTTCGTAATTCACAATAAAACCTTTGGTGTCCTATCAAAAAAATAACATTTGGAGGACTTTCATTTAGATGCAAACTAACTGCGACCGGCTTGTAATTATTTTTTCAGCGTTTACCTTATCCTAGAAAGTAGACTTTCTCCCAAGACGAGATCTTCTTTCCGAGTAATTTTGATGTTCAGTTCTGAACCAGGAACTATCTTGACTCTTTCTCCTAAGTATTCAACCAATGATCCTTCATCCGTTCCATAATAAGAATCCTTCTTCGCTTTTTTAAAAGCTTGTTGTAGTAATCCGTGCTGGAATGCTTGCGGCGTCTGCACCCGCCATAATCCATCTCTCGAAACTGTTTGTTTTACAAAACCATCTGCAGCCTGTTTTACCGTATCGCTAACTGGTATTGCAGTAATAGCCGCGCCATACTGCTGTGCCGCCTCCACCGTAGCTGTTATCATTTGGGGTGTGGTGAATGGTCTCACGCCATCATGAACCACTACTATGTCTGTTCCCTTCTCCAGAGAATTGAACCCATTATAGACAGAATCCTGGCGTTGCTCTCCACCCACAACCACTTCTTGAACGATTTTGTACTTATTTATCCAGTCTTCCCCCACCTCATTCACATCTGCCCGTGGCATGACAAGGACAACGTAATCAATCAACTTACAGGAAGCAAATACCGTAAGCGTATGATGGAGGAGGGGTCTACCTTGAATTTCTAAAAACTGTTTTGGAATTGACGCACCAATTCGTTTGCCACGCCCCGCCGCAGGTATAATCGCACCAACTTTCATTTCTTGGATTATTTTCTAAAAAGTTATACTGATTATCGACTCTAGTTAAAATACCGCGTCGAATGCATCAGAAAGGGTTTTAACGGGAACTAAGCTTAGAGAACTAGTCTTATTGATTAGCCTGTCTTCCTTTATTGAATGCGGAACAACGCACTTCTTAAAACCCAAGCGTTCAGCCTCTGTCAGTCTGGCCTCTAATTGCATGACCGACCTGACCTCCCCGGTCAGCCCCACCTCTCCAATCATAACAGTATGTGGATCAACTGATCGATTTCTGAAACTGCCGGCAATCGCCGCAGCTACCCCCATATCAACAGCGGGTTCGGATATTTTAAGCCCACCTGCTATATTGATAAAAATATCTTCTCCCTGAAGATTCAGTCCCAGCCGTTTTTCCATTATAGCAACAAGTAGGGACGTTCGATTGTGGTCAAATCCCGCTGACATACGTCGAGGCATGCCTATTGAGGAGGAAGACGTCACCAAGGCTTGAACTTCCACCAATAAAGGCCTACTTCCCTCCATACTTGACACAATGATCGAACCGGGTGAATCTGCCGGGCGTTCCGATAAAAAAATATCGGACGGATTCTCAACTCCAACCAGACCCTCGGGTAACATTTCAAAAACTCCAATTTCAGGCGTTGAGCCAAAGCGATTTTTAATAGCCCTTAAAATTCGGTAGGAATGTCCTTTTTCACCCTCGAAATATATTACCGTATCAACGATGTGCTCTAGGGATTTTGGTCCCGCGATGGCTCCGTCTTTGGTGATATGACCGATAAGTAACGCCGGCATGGCCCGCTTCTTCACATCCTGAAAAATTTTAAATGCCACCTCTCTAACCTGGCCGATACTCCCTGGCGCCGATTGTAAGTCGGCCGTAAAAAACGTTTGGATGGAATCTAA
>JAPYPK010000023.1 GCA_029937655.1 Nitrospinaceae bacterium | reverse complement strand
CTCTTTTTTAAAATCCTTTTTAAGAAACTAAAAAAACTGGTGCTTAAAAAAAATGCCGGGTCTGGCAAATTGATCGTCTTAATAATCCAACGTTAACCTAAAATAGTAACGATGGGCCACCTCTGAAGCGTTGACTTTAAAATGATTTAACCTTATCTTCTATTGGATTATATTTTAGTATCGAATTTCCCCTCTATCACTAATCACTATTGTTAGTAGTGGTCTTTTTTCTGGCTTAACTAAGGGCCATTCATTTAATGCCACGGGAGAATTAAGACATGCGATGGAAATTAGACAGAAAAAAAGATGTAACTGGGTTTAGTTTTTTAGAGCTGTTAATTATTTTCGTCATTATCGGCATTCTAGCAGCTATAGCTACTCCCCAGTTAGAGCATTACAGACAACTCAGATATGATAGGGAGTCGAAGGAAAACCTAGAGAAGCTTCACCAAGCCTGTTCAAAATTTTGGGCAGATGACATTAATACACAATGTTCTATCGACATTGCTAAGGAAGCCCAAAATGGCTACATCCAGTCTTCTGATGTAGATATACTCATTCCACAAGGGAAGGAAACTAAAACTGACTTCCAAGCCACAGCAAAACATAGTAGCAGTAATAAAACTTACATAATCGATGAAAAAGGCAATATCCGTTAACCAATATGTCGTCTGACCTGTGCATTATTTTTCCTTTCATTCCTTCCCCACTTTATTCCAGTAATAAATAAAAATAATTTGGTTTTGTTCCACCCATACTTATTTATTCTTCTACACCCTTTTAACCTAATAACTTTTTTCTGGTTTTGGTGAAACCATTGATCCATGTTTCGTTTGAAATAGGGTGGGCACACCAGACAACCTCTTTCTTTATCTCATTGAAAATAAAGGGCAATCGATCTATAATCTAGAATATGATAATTAAAAAAGATTTTCTTGTTATCGGTAGCGGAATTGCTGGGCTAACGTTTGCCCTCAAGGCCTCTCAATTTGGATCAGTGGCAATTGTCAGTAAAGATAAACTGGCCGAATCTGCCACTTTGTATGCGCAAGGTGGAATAGCCTCTGTAATGACCGACGACGACTCGTTTGAATTACATGCTAGTGACACCATCGAATCGGGCCGTGGATTATGCCGTGAGGACGTAGTCCGCATCATTTGCAGAGAGGGACCTTCTCACGTAAGAGAGTTAATTAACTTGGGTGTTAAGTTCACCCGTCGGGGAGAAGACTACCATTTGAGTCGTGAAGGAGGACACTCCAGAGATCGAATTCTACACGCCAATGATCTTACAGGACAAGAAATAGAACGCGCCATGATTGAGGCAATCAATAGCAAAAAAAATATAACGGTTTTTCCACACCATATGCTGATCGATTTTATTACGCGCGGTAGATTAGATTCTAGGGTTGAACCTGGAAGCGCTAAGGATGAAGCTCTTGGAGCATATACCCTTGATGTCAACACAAAACAGGTGAAAACTTTTCTTAGCAAAATCACCTTGTTAGCCAGTGGAGGTGCTGGAAAAGTCTACCTTTATACGTCCAATCCTGATACTGCCACAGGTGATGGAATTGCTGCAGCTTACCGCGCGGGGACCAAAATAGCTAATATGGAATTCATTCAATTTCATCCAACTTGTTTATACCACCCTCAAGCAAAATCTTTTTTAATTTCTGAAACAGTACGCGGAGAAGGCGGTATATTGCGACTGAAAAATGGACGCACTTTCATGGAAACTTATCACCCCTTAGGATGTCTGGCTCCACGGGACATTGTGGCCCGCGCCATAGATCACGAAATGAAAAAAAGTGGCGACGACTGCGTTTATTTAGATATTACTCATATGAAGGGTTACCAAATACGCGAACGTTTTCCGAATATCTACCAAACCTGCTTACAGTTCGGTTTTGATATGGTTAACAAGCCAATTCCCGTAGTACCTGCCGCCCATTATACCTGTGGGGGGGTCTTAGTTGATCTTAATGGCCAAACAAACATTCGCCACCTTTTTGCCAGTGGAGAAGTTTGCTACTCTGGACTGCATGGCGCCAATAGACTAGCTTCCAACTCGCTATTGGAGGGACTTGTACTATCAAATCGAGCCGTGGCCAAGGCTGCCCTGCTACTAAAGTCAGGATCATTCAATAATATAAATCCCGATGACATACCTAGCTGGGATTGTGGAAACGCAGTGGACAGCGACGAGTCGGTTGTCGTCTCACATAATTGGGATGAAATCAGAAGAATCATGTGGAATTATGTTGGTATCGTACGCTCAAATAAAAGACTTCACCGAGCCGAAAGACGTATTCAGTTACTTCTGAACGAAATTAAAGAATATTATTGGAATTTCACAATTACCAAGAATACCCTTGAGCTAAGGAACATTGCTCTCACCGCTCATTTGATTATAATGAGCGCTTTGCAACGTAAAGAAAGCCGAGGACTTCACTTTACCTTGGATTACCCAGAAACTGACAGTGACTGGAAAAAAGATACTGTGCTTCAAGACACTACACGTCGTATGGTAAATCAAACCTCTCTTAAAACAACATCTCATGAATAAAAAAACCTCTATCTTTGTTCGCGATTTTCTGGGAATAGCGGTCTTGGCCTTTTCCCTATTCTCTATCGTATCTCTAGCAACCTACTCTCCCGCAGATCCATCGATGAACACATCTCTTTCCTCTCAGAAATTAGTTGCAAACTCCGGGGGTATAGTTGGCGCCTATATTTCTGATGGGCTAGTCCAGTTTTTTGGAAGTGGTGCGTTTTTCTTCCCTGTGATAACCCTGATTATTGGATGGGCTTGCGTGCGAGGAAAAGAATTTAATCATTGGCCACTTCGTTTGTTTTCAGGAGTTTTTTTACTCATAGGATTGTGTGCTTTGTGCGCAGTTCAAATGAACTCAGATCCTATTTTCAATAATTATGCTCAAGTAGGAGGTCTCACAGGTACTGCTCTAGGAAGGTTTCTAGTCATGTGGTTAAGTAATGTCGGTGCCACCATTTTTTTGATCACCATGATTTTAGCCTCACTCCTTGCCATGACGGGAAAAACTGTAAACCCTATGCTGGAAACCATGGGCAAACTTACAGGAACAGGTATTGGTAAGTTATTGCGACTATCTAACAAGTTAAAACTAGTGGTAAGCGAGTGGGTCAATACTGTTCGTGAGTCTACTATTATTGCTAAAGAAAATCCCAATGAAATATTTGAACCAACCGAACCTTTAATTATAACAAGAACCAGACCTCCTGAAAAAACCACGGAATCGACTCAGGTTCCTACCATTGTCCCTCGGAGAAAAAATAGAAATACCGGTTTTATTGTGGAGGAAAAACAACCACCGACACCTGAAAACGGAAATTATCAAATTCCACCTGTCAGTTTGCTACATGATCCTTTACCGATAGAAAACTCGGATGAAATGAAAGAAGAAATCCTGATCAGTACTTCTATATTAGAACGCAAACTAGCTGACTTTGGAGTAGAAGGAAAAGTCGTGCAAGTTCTCCCTGGGCCTGTCATCACATTATATGAATTTGAACCTGCCCCAGGAATCAAGGTCAGTAGAATTCTCTCCTTGAGCGATGACCTTGCACTCGCTATGCGAGCGCTTAGCTTACGCATTCTTGCCCCTGTCCCAGGAAAACCTGTCGTAGGAATAGAAATTCCTAATGTTAAAAAGGAAGTTGTTTCATTTAAAGAAATAATAACTTCTAAAGAGTTTGCCGAATCGAATTCAAAATTAATGATGGCAATTGGAAAAGACAATATTGGCGTACCTGTAGCGCAAGATCTGGCCACAATCCCACATCTTTTGATGGCTGGTTCTACTGGTTCTGGGAAAAGCGTCGGATTAAACGCCATGATCTGCAGTATTCTTCTTAACGCTACGCCTGATGAAGTCAAAATGATAATGATTGATCCAAAAATGTTGGAACTATCGATTTTCGATGGGATTCCTCACCTTATTGCACCGGTTGTCACGAACCCGAAAAAAGCTGCTGCAGCCTTAGCCTGGGCTGTACAGGAAATGGAAAATCGATATAAGATGATGGCTGAAATAGGTGTTCGAAACCTCAGCGGGTTCAACGTAAAGATAGATAAAGAACGTAAAAAATATGAGCAAAAACTAAAACAATGGGAGCAGAATAATAAAAACACTATCAAACCTCACGAAGTGGAATCTGACGAACTAGAGAAAGAAAACGACAAACCCACCGAACCCCCAGAAAAACTACCCTACATTCTGATTGTCATCGATGAATTGGCTGACCTTATGATGGTTGCTTCTAAGGGAGTAGAAGAAGCACTCACTAGACTTGCTCAAATGGCGCGCGCGTCTGGGATTCATTTAATTGTCGCCACACAGCGTCCTTCTGTTGACGTTTTAACCGGAATCATCAAAGCCAATTTCCCGTCTCGTATGTCCTACAAGGTAACCTCTCGAGTCGACTCCCGAACTATCCTTGATTCCATGGGGGCCGAGAAACTTCTTGGGAAAGGAGACATGTTATTTATGCCCCCAGGAACTCACCGGCTGGTACGAATTCATGGTGCCATGGTAAGTGATGAGGAAATTGAAAAGATTACAAGTTTCATTAAGGAACAAAAAAAACCTACCTATAAAGAAGAGATTTTTGAAGTTGTGGTAACAGACAAGAAAAAACCTGAAGAAACAGAAGAATACGACGAAAGGTATGACGAAGCCTTGGCATTAGTCGCAAAAGACCGACAAGCTTCTATTTCATACATACAAAGAAGGTTAAGAATAGGTTACAATCGTGCCGCAAGCATTATAGAAATGATGGAGCGAGATGGCGTGGTGGGTCCCTCAGATGGGGTTAGGCCTCGTGAAATTTATGTCAATCCCATTCCTGCGGAGTGAGCCCAACTCACCGGGGAAACAATGCTTAATAAAAAGCAAACATGTCCCTTATCCTCCCTCTAACCACTTCGACTGAGGATCAAACACAAAACCCTGTACTTTTTATTTTCCTTGGTGCAAGCAATCTAGCTCGTTCCTTTCATGGATTGAAAGACTGCATCGAACGATGCATATTCCCAAGGCCAGCGAGTTTTCTTCATGCCATGGGCCCAGGAAGGGGCTATCTAAGCCGCGGTGGAATACTCAACGCAGTCTATTCTCCGATTCTCAAGTGCGGTATTCTGGAAGCAGTCCGAAACAAAAGGTTAAAAGACCAGCCGGTAATCGCTCTTATCACAGACATTGGCAATGACATTATGTACGGTGTTTCATCGGAGAAAATCATTAACGGCTTGCAATACCTCGTTAACGCATTGGGTGAGTTTAAAACAAATATTTTTATTACTTCAATCCCCGTAGACCTCGAAAATGATATTAGTGAATTACGCTTTCACATCATCCGTCAGATTTTTTTTCCAAGGAGTCCGATAAAATACTCTCAGGCCTCAAATAATATTACAGTTATCAACAAGTTCATTCTACAGTCTTCCAATAAGAAGGTAACTGTAATCAATGACATGAATCAGTTTTGCGGTATAGATAAAATTCATTACAGCATCCTTAAAAGCCAATCGGCATGGTCCCATATCGCTAAGAAATTAACCTCTTCTCTTAACACTAACGTTTCTCCAAAATTCAAGACCTCAGAACTAGTATTCTCTATAGCAAATAATGCCGCTCGGATATTATTAACCGACATGCTCGGCATAATAAACAAAACTGAAGAAACATTCTAAAACTCTCATGGGATACCTACTCGCTATAACAAGAATGCTCGTTTTAGTCCCAACCTATATTTGTTTCGGACTAATAGGTTTTATTTTGTTTTTTATTTATTGTTTGTCTAAAGAAAATTATTACCGTACTGTTATTTTTTTTTCAACACTGTGGGCACAATGCTCATGCTTATTATTTAATATTAAAGTTAAGGTAGACCATAAATCTATGGTTGCCCCAGGGTCGCTTATCATTGCAAATCATGTGGGCGCACCGGATATTTTTGTTATGGGTTCCTGTTTCCCATCTTTTTTTGTATCTAAAGCTGAGGTCCGACGATGGCCTTTTGTGGGCTGGTTAACACAACTTGGCGCTACTATTTTCGTGGACAGAAACCAAAAACAACAGGTTCGCTTCACGATTGACCAAATTCAGCGCCGCTTGAAGGCAAAGTGCTCTGTAGTCCTCTTTCCAGAAGCACAGGCCACAGATGGTAAGGATATTTTACCGTTTAAATCATCCCATTTTGAAGCAGCTATTCAAACTGGGAAACCGGTAGTACCTGTTGTGGTTTATTATCATGACAACAAAAAACCATCTGTTGCCTGTTGGCATAATACTAATTTCCTAACACATCTTATTAAACTTCTAAAACAACAACAATTGGATGTAACGGTTCAAATTCTACCCTCGCTTCAAGGGGAGACTGATCGAAAAATTCTGGCAAATAAATGTTACGATATTATGCGAAATGTACATTTAACTTTAGCGAAACAAACTGAACACTAAATCTAAAATTTCCATTTCACCTTAATAGTTATTTTTAATATTTCAGCTGGCAATAATTTAATTTTAAAAATCAAACTAGTAATCCTTGAATAGTTAAAATGCTTTTAGCATTCCAAAACAAAATGCCCCGCATTGATTCTTCAGCCTATATTATTGAAAGTGCTGCGGTAATTGGTGATGTAGTAATAGGTGCGGAAAGTAGTATTTGGTTCAATGCAGTAATTCGTGGTGATGTTAATTATATTAGGATCGGGAAACGTACCAATATTCAGGATGGTTGCGTGCTTCACGTGGCTCGGGAAAAGTATCCGCTCACCATTGGAGATGACGTAACTGTCGGGCACAATGCTACCCTTCACGCCTGTACCATTGAATCTCGCTGCCTTATAGGAATGGGCGCGACGGTAATGGATGGTTCGACAATTGGTGAAAACTGTATAGTTGGCGCAGGTTCTCTAGTGACCCCAAGCACTAACATACAACCTGGCAACTTGGTAATAGGCGCGCCGGCAAAAGTTAAACGCAAACTGACCGAGAACGAAATCCGTTCGATTCTCGACTCGGCAAGCCATTATGTAAATGATATTCAAACTTATTCACACCAATGAGCAAATCTCCGGGAAAAGATCCTGTTTCAACTCCACTTGGTGTTATAGGTGGAAGCGGTGCATATGATCTACTTACAAATGGTGCTCTAGGAGAAAATATAGATACCATTACATTAGAAACTCCCTTTGGGAAAAGCGCCCCTATTCATCATTTTCGGGCTGGTAACTTAGAATACCTATTTCTGTCACGGCACGGAGAAAAAGACTATTCAATCACTGCTCCATTTGTTAATTATCGCGCCAATATTTATGCCCTCAAGGAATGTGGCGTTGAGCGTATTATTTCGTGGTCTGGCCCAGGTATCATCAACCCATCTTTTAAGCCAGGCGAATATGTATTACCTAATGACATAATTGATGAGACTAAAAACCGGGAAACCACTTTTTTTAAAAACCGGGGCCTTGGTTTTATTCGCCAAGATCGTCCCTTTTGCCCTCAAATCCAACAAGTAGTCCATGATTCAATGTGCTCACTTGGATTCTCTCATCACGAGCAAGCAGTCTATGTCTGCACTGAAGGACCACGACTGGAAACCCCTGCTGAAATTAAAAAATTTCGCTTACATGGTGGAGATCTTGTTGGAATGACCCTTGCTCCGGAACTCTTTCTCGCCCGCGAACTTGAAATATGCTATGCGTCTATTTGCTATCTAACCAATTTTGCCGAAGGCACCGTCGCACGTGAGTTTAAAACAGGAGAGTTGTTTGAAGGTATGCAGACAAATCAAGAAAAAATACAAGTTGAAGAATCCGTTTCTCGCTTTCCCAGTATTCTTGCTGGAACATTTCTAGGCCTATTAAGGACTGAACGAACCTGCCACTGCAAAAACGCTATGGACCGCTATAAAAAAAAAGGTGTGATTAATGATGATTGGCACACTTGGCTAGGTCCTGCATAAAAAATGATACCCAATCGAATAGTTAGATACTTTTTTTACCTTGGTTATTCCCTTGCTCAAACGGGCCGAACGCAATTCCCTGCCTTTAAGAATAGCCTAGAAGGTTTTTATGCCATCTACATGCATCAGGGGTACTACATAAAAAAACCACTTCACTATCCATCGGTATACGGTCTTAATTAATTTATAACTTTATTGAATCTAATTTACTAACAACTAAAGTTAATATACATCAACACCCTCTAACCAACTACTTTTATGAAGAATTTAATTTTAATTCTACTGTTTACATTAACCATCACTAATTGTGATAAAACCAAAGAGACCCCCCTGCTACTACCAACAGCAGCAGAACCTTCGGCAAAAATACATAACGACCGAGGAATTAAATATTTTTATGAAGGGAAAGATTTAGACGCGTTGATCGCATTTACTCAAGCCAGAGTTGCAGATGGCACCGCCGGAGAAATCTATTTTAATCTGGGTTTGATGCAACACCTGAAGGGCAATCAGGAAAAAACAAAAAAACTCTTTAAACAAGCTCAACAGTTTGCAAATGGTAACAAAAAAATACTCGAGTCCAAGTTGATAGAAAAACATCTCGACCGATGACAAGTTTTTTGCAAACACCTCCTTCTCTTCTCCTAAAATAGGAGCTTTTTAATATCCTTTTGCCATTTAGGACACCAATTCCTTGACAAACTCTCCCAAAACAAAGTACATTGCAGGATTACTTCTATCTGTAGAGATTAAACCTTTTGATTCAGGAGAGTTTCTTGGCTAACCATAAATCTGCGCTCAAACGCAATCGTCAAAACGAAAAACGAAATGAACGAAATAAAACCAGACGTTCTCAAATTAAGAATGCTATAAAGGGTGTTCTCCTCGAGGTAGAGGAAAAGAGCGTTGAGGGAGCACAAAACTCTCTAAAGGAAGCATCGAAAATTATCGCAAAAAATGCCGCCAAGGGAATAATTCATAAGCGGGCTGCCTCTCGCAAGGTTTCTGGTCTAGCAAGAAAAGTCTACCAACTATCCACTTCAGCCTGAACAAATTCGCAAGAGCAGCGTCTCTAAAACCCCCCGAGGCTCCCTGCTGGAGGTTTTAAGCTCTCGATCAGCTTCCAACAAATACTTCATACCTTCTTGTAGTTTTGATCTATTAAAATTTTTTGTGTACCGCAGGGCCTTCTCAACTAAAAATGGCTTTGCTCCCATCTGCTGAGCTATTTTTTGGACCCCATATTTTTGTGCCTGATAATGTTTAACTTCCCACAGCGTTCTAAATTGCCAAGCAATCAAACCCAGTATTTTCACCGGGTCTTCCCCATGGTCTAGTTGGTTTTGCAACAACAGCAGTGCCTTCTCTATTTTTTTTTCCTTAAGAGCTTCCGTCAACAAAAAAGCGTTTTCCACTTTGATATCCCCGACAAGGTCTCCGACCATGGACTCTGTAATTTTGTTTTCTTTTCCCGCATAGGTCAGCGCCTTTTCAAGTTCTTTCGCTAAAATCCCCGGTTTGGCTCCAACTCGACCTACCATTTTTCGAGCTGCTCCCGAACTCAAATCATAGCCAAAAGATTTAGCCCGGTGTTGCACCCAACTAAGAAGTCCCGCTTCTTGGGGTGCTTCACAGGACAACGCCCCTTCTTGAGTTGTTAGATTTTTATAAAGTTTTCGTTTTCGGTCCACCTTGTCTGCTGTAATTACCAAACATGAATCCAACCCTGGATCGGCAACATATTCAAAAAGTTTTTTTTGTTCAGAATCTTCTATGGTTGTTTCATGTAAATTTCTTACAATAACAAGTTTCATCCCTCCCAAAAAAGATAGTGTCTTTGCTGCCCCAATCCAATCACCTACTGATGACTCACGAGCCTCAAAATTTTCTAGATTAAAATCCTTGTTATCTGGTGTGATCAACTTTTGATTTAGCGCTCGAATTATTTCTAAACGGTAAAAACTTTCTACCCCATAAAGAAAATAAAATGGGCCAATCTTTCCCTCGCCAATACTATGAATGATTTGATCAGCCGACATCAGTAACTAATTAAAACCGTTCGATTGTTATACTGACTAACCTGTCAGCAAGGTCAGAATATGCTTCCTTGAGCGCTGTGTGTTTTGCCGAGTCAGAATTTACTAAACTGGAGGTAGACCGAAAATCCCATTGAGTCGTAAATTTCTGATTAAAAATTATTTTCTTTTTAATCCGATCATAAGCCTCAACTTGAATTCCCAAGCGCACAACATATTCTTCCGCCGAATCTGCGGAGTTAAATGCAACCGCTCGCAATTGATAGTCCGTCAGAGTTCCACGCATGAGCAGATCCGCCTCTCTGGTGTCAGCGACCTTGAGTCGACCATCCGAGATAAAAGCACGGCGAATTGCATCAGTTGCATCTCTTTGAATATTTGGTTCGCTCGAAGAATTTTTAAATACAGGAATCGCGATAGCGCGAATATGTGGGGGAAGAGCTGACCCGTAACCAGAAAGATGATAACCGCAACTCGATAACAACAAAGCAACTATCAGAAAATATAAAGCATCGCAAAGAAATTTCATCCCATTTATCTCACCACAATATTAACTAACTTGCCAGGAACCACAATAACTTTTTTTATTTCCTGACCTTTTATTTGCTCCTTTATCTTACTGTCATTAAGAGCCATACTTTTAATATCTTCTTGACTTGAACTTGATGAGACCGTGATTCTTTGTCTCACCTTACCATTCAGTTGAACTACGATCAGCAACTTCTCTGTTGTCGTAAAATCTTTATTAAATACTGGCCACTCCACTTGGACTATTGAGGTTTTATGCCCCAACAACGACCACATTTCCTCCGCAATGTGTGGAGCAAAAGGAGAAAGAAGAAGAATCAGCGTGTCAAAACTTTCCCTAACTATAGCTCTAGCACCATCGCTATTGTCTTTAAGAAACCAGTTATCGCGAAAAGCGTAAAGATGATTCACAAACTCCATGACCGCTGCAATCGCGGTATTAAACTGCATTCTGGTTTGAATATCATCTGTCACACGACCAATTGTGACATGTGTGATACGCCTCAACTCCCGTAATTCTTTCGAACTAGTTTCATAACCTTTAGGTATAGAGCCCGCTTCCTTAATATCACTCAAAAAATCATCAAAAATTCGCCATACACGTTTTAAAAAACGATAACAACCTTCCACGCCTTGACTGTTCCACTCAAGATCTTTCGCGGGTGGAGCGGCAAACAAAATGAACAACCTCGCTGTATCAGCTCCATAATTTTGAATAATTTCATCCGGATCAACCACATTGCCTTTCGATTTCGACATTTTCGCACCATCCTTAATAACCATCCCCTGAGTCAGCAAACGGTCAAACGGTTCATCAGATTTTATAAATCCCAAGTCCTTAAACACAAGATGAAAAAACCGCGAATAAAGCAAATGAAGAATCGCGTGTTCTATGCCGCCGATATACTGATCTACCGGCATCCAGTAGTCTAAATCGTCACTATTAAATGCAACCTGATTATTATCTGGAGATGTATACCGGTTAAAATACCATGAAGAACATACAAAGGTATCCAAGGTGTCTGTTTCCCTTCGTGCCAACTTCCCACATTCAGGACATTGCGTTTTATAAAATTCAGCAAGTGTTGTAAGAGGAGACTGTCCCCGATTACCCAAGTCAACATCAAGAGGTAATTGAATAGGGAGCTGATCTTCTGGAACCGGTATCAACCCACATTCGTCGCACTGGATAATCGGAATCGGTGTACCCCAGTATCTTTGACGCGATACCCCCCAATCACGTAAACGAAAGTTCACCGAAGCCTTACCAATTTTTGTACTTTCTAGGTATTCACACACTTTGCTTTTCGCTTCATCGCTGAAAAGTCCGTTGAATGAACCTGAATTTACCATGACACCGTTAGCAAAAAATGCTTCTGTCATATTAGACTCGTCTAGCGGGCCTTCTACGGGTTGGATAACCATGCGGACGGGAAGGTCGTACTTGCGCGCAAAATCTAGGTCACGCTGGTCGTGAGCGGGAACAGACATGATTGCTCCAGTCCCATAATCCATCAACACAAAATTTGCACACCACACAGGTATATCCTCTCCTGTCAGTGGATTAACTGCATATGCTCCGGTGAAAACCCCATTTTTTTCTCCTGTTTCACTGGTTCGGGTAACCTTATCTTCCTGCTTGGCCTTGTTTACAAATTTTTCAACCGCAATTTCCTGTTCTGTTCCAAGGGATAACTTCCTTACCAGTGGGTGTTCTGGAGCCAACACCATAAATGTCGCCCCATAAAGAGTGTCCGGACGAGTTGTAAAAACCTTGATGACCTCATTTTTTTCTTTTATCTTAAAATTAACTTCGGCGCCGTAGCTTTTGCCGATCCAATTGCTTTGCATTGCCAGCACCTGCTCCGGCCATTTACCTGATAGCTGCCTGCAACCATCCAGTAATCGGTCAGCGTAGTCTGTTATCTTAAAAAACCATCCTTCTTGAAATCGATCTTCTGCTTCACCATCGCAGCGCCAGCAGCATCCATCAATCACCTGTTCATTTGCCAAAACCGTGTTACAAGTGTTACACCAATTGACTTGTGATTTTTTTCGGTACACCAATCCTTTTTCATAGAACTTTAAAAAACACCATTGATTCCAGCGGTAATATTCTGGGCGACAAGTAGCAATCTCCCTGTCCCAGTCATAACTAAATCCTAAGCTTCTTAATTGTACTTGCATGGCAGCAATATTATCTTCTGTCCACTGAGCTGGGTGTGTATTATTCTGGATAGCAGCATTTTCAGCTGGTAACCCAAATGCATCCCAGCCAATCGGGTGTAGCACATTAAAGCCTTTCATACGCATAAACCGCGCAATCGCATCACCAATTCCGTAATTTCGCACATGACCCATATGAATGCGTCCCGATGGATAAGGAAACATTTCTAATAGGTAATACTTTTTTTTCGAAGAATCGCGCTCCGCCTTGAAGGATTTATTTTCTTCCCAATAACTTTGCCACTTCACTTCAATAGACTTAAAATTGTATTCTGACATTACTTTTATTTATGTAAGTTAGAAATCAAAACCATGAAAGAATAAACTCCCTGCTCGAAGAACGACATAGTAACGAAATTTATATAAAAAATCGACCTTCTCAAATATCACTACCCACTCTCGAAAATCACGGCAACAACTTTTGCCACAATCCTCTCAATGTTATAATGCTTACATTATGGTGGACACTTCTGGAGTCATTGGAGCAGTATTTATAGTTTACGTGGGAATTATGCTATGGATTGGCTACACCGTATCCCGTTCTACCTACTCTCCGACTGACTTTTTTCTTGCCAACCGATCTTTAAAGGCCTGGGTTACCGCCGTATCCTCGACGGCCAGTTCCGAAAGCGCGTGGGCAGTACTTGGAACTGTTGGACTCGCGTATAAAGAGGGGCTCTCCGCATTATGGTTTTTTCCTGGTTGTCTCCTAGGATACGCATTGAATTGGTTTTTTGTTGCCGAACGATTAAGAAAACACTCTCGCGAAAAAAAAACTCTCACTATTCCTGATTACCTTGAAACATACTTTACTGACAACACTCACCTTATACGCATCATTTCCGTAATTATAATTTTTGCCTGCATGATGGCCTACATCGCAGCGCAGTTTTTAGCCATTGGGAAAACTTTTGATGCCATTTTTGGCATCCCGCATCTTGTAAGCATTCCGATAGGCGGAACCATCATCATAATTTATACCATGATGGGTGGTTTTCGTGCTGTTGCTTGGACCGATTTTATTCAGGGAATTATAATGGTTGTTGGATTGGTCGTGCTATCCCTTGCTGCTGTACTAGAGTTAGGTGGGTTCTCTGTAATAGTGCAAAAAGTTAACGAAACTACCCCAACAGCCCTTACCTGGATGGGAAATAAAACTATACCCATGTTTTTGGGATCAATGTTCGGCCTCCTAGGTATCGGACTCGGTTATCCTGGTCAACCACATGTGATCACCCGCTATATGGCTGCAAAAGACTCCAAAACAATTAAACAAGGCATGTGGATAGCTTTTGGTTGGGGAATATTGATGTACAGCTCAGCAATTCTTCTTGGTATCTGCGGACAGGTTCTTTTTCCGGGTTTGGCTGATGCCGAACATTTGTTCCCAACTGCTGCTGAAAATCTCCTGCCTACTTTTCTCACTGCTATAGTGCTAACTGGCGTTCTCGCTGCAATTATGTCAACAGTTTCAGCGCAAATTATTGTGGCCGCTTCTGCTATGGCACACGATATTTATAGCAAAGTCATACATGGTTCACTGACTCCAAATCGAATTCTTTTAATTAGTCGCTTAACCATATTCTTAATTGGATTAGGTGCGATGCTTGTGGCACTCATGGACACACGTGTGATTTTTTGGTTTGTGCTATTCGCTTGGTCAGGGCTTGGCGCCAGTTTTGGCCCTGTAATTCTATTCACGCTATACTCTAAAAAAATAACTCGCAATGGGGCGATTGGTGGTATGTTGACTGGGTTTTTCACCACGGTTGCCTGGAAAACAGCTGGACTATCAGACGCCATTATTTACGAACTAGTTCCTGCATTCTTGCTATCTTCTTTTGTCATCTGGGGGGTAAGTCGAAGACAAGTTAACCCGTAATATTTAATGTCTGAGTTGGGTTTCGATAAGACTAGCCATCCGGCGGGATGCCCCCTGATGATGCAGTATGAACCCTTTTGCCTTTCCTTCCAATTTTGCTAATTCATTTTTATTGGATAGCCAACTTTTGGCTGACGCTTCCATTTCGTCTGCATTATTTACCCGGATGCCAAGCTCACTTTTAATCAATTCATCTGCATTATGCTGATTATTTTCTACAAATGGTCCAAATAAAACTGGCTTGCCTTGAGAAACAGGCTCAATCAGGTTGTGTCCACCACCTGGAGCAATTAAACTTCTTCCCACAAAAGCGAGGTCGCAGATTGAATAAACTTTTGTTAGCTCACCCATGGTATCCAATAAAAGAACGGAAAAATCATGATCACTTTTATCCAATTGGTCTGACCGACGCACAAAACTAATTCCTTTTGACATAATGATTCTAGTAACATGCGTACACCTTTCCAGCCTGCGCGGAGCTAAAACCAGAATTAAGTTCCCAAATTCTTTCCTTAACCTGTTATGAACGTCTAGTATGATTGTTTCTTCTCCTTCGTGCGTGCTTCCAGCTACCCAAACCATGGAAAGTGGCGCAACACAAAGTTCCTGGCGAGTTTTTCCTCTTTCTTCTTGAGAAGGATTAGAAAGAATGTCGAACTTTGGATCGCCAACCACCATAAGGCGAGACTTCTCAACACCAAGCGATTCCAGTTTATTTTTGCTGTGAGGATTTTGTATACATAACATAGTAAACCTGTTGAACTGTTTCGAAAAAAAAGAACTAAACATCTTGTACTTTCGCATCGAACGAGAAGAAATACGACCGTTGAATAATAATATGGGCACCCCTTTCAAATGCAAAAGGTGAATGAACCCAGGCCAAAATCCTGTTTCGACCAACACAAATAAATCCGGCTTGATTTTTTTGAGAGCAGTTAAAGTAAAAACAAAGCAGTCAAGGGGGGAAAAAAATATGCTTTCAATATCCGGAAGCTTCCTTTTGGCTGCTTCAAACCCAGAATCTGTAGTTACGGAAATAACTATCCGGTCTTGTGGTCTACTCTTCTTGAGAAGGCGAATAGTGGGTGTAACGCCAACTACTTCCCCCAGAGATAAGGCGTGGAACCAGATGGTTTTGGAGGTGCTTTCTGCCTTGTCGCTTAATGAAACCAAGCCAAAATGGTCACTAAGCCTGCGCCATTTATTTCGACTAAAAAATGAATAAAGAACAAAGCAAGGAACAACCACCAACATGACGAGCACTGAAAATAGGTGGTAGAAAAAAATCATAAATAATGTTCAGAAATCTAATTTGCCAAACGAGTTATCAATTCGATAGTTTTATTGACCGCACCACGATTTTCAACAACTGTTTCCCATGCTTTTTTCCCAAGGCGTTGTCGTTCTTCCTGGTCTGCCAGTAGTTGGTTAAAAACACCATGCAATTCTTCAGGGCTATTTAACTGAATTCCTCCTCCCGATTCTACCAGCAAACGCGCCTCCTCTTCAAAGTTGTTCATATGTTTTCCAAACACAACTGGCAGACCAAAAGATGCGGGTTCAATAATATTTTGCCCCCCAAACCTAGGGTTGAAGCCGCCTCCAACAAATGCAAGACAAGCTTTGGCGTAATATTTGTTCAATTCTCCTAGCCGATCTAGCAAAACCAAACGAGAATTTCCCGAACCCAATCTTTCTGAGTGAAGTTGAAATTCAAGCCCATAAGTCACCATTAATTCTTTCACCTCACGCAATCTCTCTAAATGACGAGGGGCAACCACAAACTTAAGCCTCGGATATTCTTGAGACAACTTTACAATTGTCTCCATAGCAACTCCTTCATCACCGGGTCGTGTTGAACCAAAAACCACCCAACTCGACTCTTGGGTTCCTAACGGAAAAATATCTTCGCCTGATGCAAGCACATCGAACTTGATGTTCCCATTCACTCTCACTTTCTCTGGATCTACTCCTAAACCTAGTACGCGGTCAGCATCTGTTTTCGTTCTCATTGAAAAAAAAGATACGTTTTTTGCGACCCATTTAAAAACAAAAGAAAACAGCCGATAACGATCGACCGATTTTTGAGTTATCCGTCCATTAGCAAGAAGAACAGGTATCTTTCGGCGGTTGCATTCACAAATTAGGCCAGGCCACATTTCTGCTTCAATAAGAACAAGAATGGAGGGGCATAAATGTTTTAGCAAAGGATTAATCCATAGCACAAAATCTGGAGGCATTCGGAAAACATGTTCCACGTCCTCCTTCTTTGCCTGGTCAAAACCTGCGGAAGTAAATGTAGATAAAACAATTGGACGAGCCTCCCCTTTTTCTTTTAACGCTGAAATGAGAACTTTTCCTAACCGTACCTCACCCACTGAAGCGGCATGAACCCATATGCAACCATTCATTGTTTTAAGAATTTTATATCCAAAAATTCTTTTCAAAAAATCAGATCTAAAGTTAGAGCTAAAAATAGCTCGTAAGGCAATGGCGGGCGAGACAACTAGGATGAAAAATCCAATGATGGTATGATAAATAAAGCTCATAGAAATTAAAGTATACCTAAAATAAGCACATAGACGACTTGAATTTATGAAATTTGAACGACTTTATTACCGGGTTATTTCCCCCAAGCGTAAGTTTTATCATTTGCCCGTTTACCTGACACTAAAACTGTTTTCATTTTTTTACCTCTGGGGTCATTGTTTTCGCATGTGGGCCTACGACTGTAATCTGTTCCCCTCAAATAAACTTGAATGTAGAGTCATCAGTGTTGGCAACCTGACCCTCGGAGGGACAGGCAAAACTCCGGTTGTTATGATGATAGCGGAAATTCTTCGTGGAAACGGACGAAAACCCGGAATTCTTTCACGAGGCTATGGAGGGAACACTAAAAATGAAATCAACGTAGTGTGTGACGGAGAAAACATCCTGCTTTCAACTGAAATTGCCGGAGACGAAGCGGTGATGATGGCGAAACGACTTAAAAACGTCCCAATACTAGTCGGTAGCGACCGATATCAAACTGGACGGTATGCGATAAAACATTTTGGAGTAGATACTCTGATTCTTGATGACGGTTTCCAACACTTGGCTCTGAAACGAGATATGAATATTTTACTATTTGATCATCGGCGCCCGTTTGGCAATGGACAACTCTTCCCTGCTGGCGAATTGCGAGAACCGAAAAAGGAAGCTCGTCGTGCTAACTTCGTCTGTATCACTCGATATTCTGGATCGAGTTATCCACCTGGCATTAGCGAACGATTGATCAAAGGTTTTCCACTTGTCAAATCTACCTTACGACTGGACTCACTTTCAAATTTAAATAATGGAGAAGTTTTGGATGTTAAACGACTACGAGACCAACCTGTCGTAGCTTTTTCTGGAATTGCCAATCCAGATGATTTTCGCAAGCTTTTAGAAAAATCTGGTGCACGGGTGTCTTGCTATCATCCGTTTCCAGATCACCACGAATACATCCTAAACGACATTAGAAAGATTGAAAATTCAGCACGTAAGTCAGGGGCAAAGTTCATTCTCACGACTGAAAAAGATGCTGTCAAAGTCAACTTAAGTTCAACCACTCTTCCTTTTTATAAAGTTGCTTTGGAAATGGAAATTTTAGAGGGGCGAGAAATATTCAATCAACATGTATTGAACTAACACCGAATCAACCATGGAAATTACGGGGTAAAATAATAGAATACCTTCTCTAAAAAGAAAGTAACAAACATCATGCAAAACTTTAAAATAAAAACGTGTGACAAAAAAATAAAGATATTTCCTGAATAAAATTTATCCATCCCTCAAACATAAAAAATGTTCGATCCAAAGTCTTTGACACCTAATCAAAAGTTTCTTTTTAGTCTTTTGATTCCATCTCTTTACCTACTACCTCTTTTGATCGTATTTTTCTTGCCTAAAAATTTTGGATTTGGCAACGAAAGGTTGGTTCCGTTCAGCCTAGCTATTGGCATGTTGGGCTTGACGGTTTGGGTTTCCGGGATGGCCTGTCTTGGCAAGGCCTTGAAGGTGTTACCAGAGGCAAATTCAATTGTGGCAAAAGGAATTTACCGCTTTATTCGTCATCCCATATATGTAGGAATTGTATTTACCCATTTCGGATTATTTTTTGCCTGTGGCTCAACGTTTGGTATATCTTACACATTTGTCCTTATTATTCCTCTAAATGTCATTCGGGCCCAACTTGAAGAAAAAGCCTTGCTTTCTAAGTTTGGAGGTCGCTACCTTTCCTACCATAACTCGACTTGGTTTTAACTAACCCTAAACTCTCCATTTCCCCATTTTTTACTACACTTGATGGCAACGAACTGGAAGCATACTTCTTGCACAAAATTTCGTTTCTGTTTTTTGAAAAATACTGGAATCATTTTTAACAATTCACCTTGGAGA
>JAPYPK010000022.1 GCA_029937655.1 Nitrospinaceae bacterium | reverse complement strand
TTTTTATCACAAAAGGAAAAACCAGTCAAGATAAGTTATTCACGCTACTTACATGGTTTTGTGTTGTTTTTTCACGGCTTTACTGCATAAGCGTGCTGCTTCCCTAATACCTTCAATTTCCTCTGACTTACCATTCGCTAAAGATAGAAAAGCTCCAACTTTCATCCCTTTTTTAATAGCCAGTACTACCAAAGAAATCAACTGTGAAGCATTGGGAGAAACAAATTGGCCTCCAATGATAACACCACTTCTGGCATCAGCAACTATTTTAAAAAACCCGTCTTTTATTTCACCCAAAAACGAAAAATCCAAATGTTCAGATTTAGCAAAGCCCTCAACACCTCGAAACCCTTTATAATGAGCTTGTTCTGCGAAGCATCCTACAGTAGCTACTTCTGGTTTGGTGAAAAAAGTAAAAGGAATCCAATCATAATTAATAGATTTATTTTTCCCCATTGCATTATCCGCCGCAATTTTTCCCTCTTCTTCTGAAATGCCCGATCTACTCCTTCGGCCAGTAATGCTTCCCACGGCAAAAACACCTGGCACGCTAGTTTCAAGCTTATCATTCACAAGGATTTCTTTATTGCCCCCTACCCTAACACCCAAAGTATCACATTCTAAATTTTCTGAATTTCCTTGACGGTCCAAGTTTAAAATAATTTTTTCTGTTTGAAACTTAACACCTTCAGCTAAGGTTATATCTATCATCCCATTATTTTTAAAGTAAGACGAAATTTTCTTACCAAGCAAGAGTTTTACTTTTAAAGATTTAAGAGATTGTTCTAAGTTATTTTGGATCTCAGGGTCCTGGTCTAGAAACAGCCGAGAGTGCTCTGAACTTATGAAAACTTTACTGCCAAGCATCTGGTAAAAACTTGAAAGCTCACAGCCATAGCCCTCAGCTCCCACAATAAAAACTCGGTCAGGAATCGAATGGTTTTTGAAAACATCATCCGTTGGGACAATGATATCTCGTTCAAATGGAATGGTAGGAATAGAACCAGGGCTGGATCCTGTTGCTATAATAATTTTTTTTGTAGCTATATCAAAAGTCTTGTCATTCGATATCACTTGTACAAGGCCTGAAGAGAGTGGTAACCCTCTGCCTATTTTAATCGTCACCCCTGCCTCAGCAAGTCTTTGCTTCCAGAGCTCAGAAAGTAACTGCAAGGTTCCTGTTATTTTGTGAAATAATTTTTCAGAGTCAATATAACCATTAAAATTAAAACCTGATTCTTTATTTCTTAATAGGCCAAGGCCAATCTTAAGTGGGTATATGCCTTTATGAATACACGAACCACCAATCTTTTCTTGCTCAACAATACAAACTTTTGAGCCCTGGTCAGCCGCACGTAAAGCAGCAGAAACTCCTGCAGATCCTGCTCCTAGAACTATGATATCAAATGTTTCCACGAAACCTTAAGACCTGAGATAAAAATATTTTTCAATGCAAAGCATCACAAAACACTAAATGAAGCAACTCCAATCAATAGAATTAACCCTAATGACGCTAGTATTGCATGAAAAGTAATATTAATTTTGCGAGTTATTGGAATGACAAGTAGAAAATACACCAGCACTGAATATTTAAGCCATCCACTTTTAACAGGAGAGTGAGAAACCCACAAGAACATTATATAGCTAAGAATAATAAAATAAAAAAGCAACCGGTGAGCTTTAAAACCTTTTTTTCGTTTGTCTTCCGGAAGTATGCTAACCCCGACAAGAATATTAACGATCGTTCCAAAAATAACAAAAAAAATAGCGATAAAACTTGGATCTAGGAATAGTCCCTTCAAGGTAGTCGCTTGCATATGCCAGGTTAACTATACAACTAAAATAAAAGGTGGTGCCGATGGGGAGATTCGAACTCCCACGGATCGCTCCATACGCCCCTCAAGCGCACGTGTCTACCAGTTCCACCACATCGGCACGCTGTGTGCGTGTCGCTACTCTGATTGTTTATCCTCGGCATCAGGCGTTGTCTCGGGAGAGCTCGTAGCGGCAGGGATTTCTAAATCCGGCATAACTGATCGGGATTTTTCTTTGGTGGACATTACCCCCAAAGAGAGAGAGGTTATCATAAATAATATTGCAATAGCCGTGGTCGTTTTGGTTAAAAAATTTCCCGCACCGGAACTACCGAACATAGTTTGGCTACTACCAGCTCCAAGGCCGGAACCCATTGCTGCTCCCTTTCCTGATTGTAATAGAATCACAAGAATAAGAAAAAGAGTGCAAGTAACGTGCACAATAATAATTGCGGTATGCATAAAAATTAATCCCCTTTAAAACGATGATTTGATTATATCATAAAAAGATTTTGATCTAAGACTTGCTCCTCCTACCAATAGACCATCGACATCGGGTTGAGCCATTAGCGCCGGACTACTCTGAGAATTGACACTACCTCCATATAAAATACGTGTAACTCTTGACAGGCTTTTCCCAAGTGACTTTTCACACCAACTACGAATAAAACCATGAACATCCTGTACTTGATTAGGATTGGCCGTATTCCCAGTTCCTATGGCCCAAATAGGTTCATAAGCTATCGACAAGCTATTTAATTGATCTTCACTTAATCCTTCTAGGCAAGCTGTCAGCTGTCTTTCTATCACATCATTGGTTTTATCTGAATTACGCTCGCCCATAGACTCGCCAACACAAAGAATAACATTCAGTCCGCTTTGGCAAGCAAGAAATATCTTTTTGTTGATTAACCCATCCGATTCCCGCTGATATTGCCGTCTTTCAGAATGACCTAATATTACATAATCACAACCTGCATCTTTAAGCATATTAGCTGAAATTTCTCCCGTTTGCGCTCCCTCTGCTATTGAAGCTAAATTTTGACCGGCGAGCAGGACCTTGCTCCCCTCTAGATATTGACGAACTACGGAAATAGATGTAAACGGTGGCGCAACAACAATATCAATAGTCCCTGCACAATCTGAGATGTTTAGTAGTTCTTCAACCCATTTTCTGGAAGACGAAATAAGCATATTCATCTTCCAGTTACCTACAACTATAGGGCGCCTCATAACTTCTATAACCCCTTACTTACAATCATTTTCAATAAATCGCAAACTCGTGAGGAATAACCCCACTCGTTGTCATACCACGCTAAAACTTTCACCAACCTCTTATCTATGACTTTTGTAGCTAACCCATCAACAATTGATGAGTATTCATTCCCCTGATAATCTACTGATACAAGAGGTGTGTCCTCATAGTCTAGAATACCCTTTAAGTCAGCCTTTGAAGCATGTTTAAACAAATCATTAACTTCTGGTGCTGTCGTATCTAGACCAACATCAGCAACAAAGTCGACAATAGAAACATTTGGCGTTGGTACTCTAATAGCCATACCATCCAGCTTACCCTTTAATTCGGGTAGGACCAAGGAGACAGCTTTCGCGGCTCCAGTAGTTGTAGGAATCATGGACACGGAAGCGGCTCGTGCTCGACGCAAATCCTTATGCGGTAAGTCTAGAATTTGTTGATCATTAGTAAATGAATGAATCGTTGTCATTACGCCTCTTTTAATGCCTAGGTTGTTATGCAGGACCTTTACTATTGGCGCGAGACAATTGGTTGTGCAAGAAGCATTGGAAATAATATGATCAGACTCAGCTTTGTACCGATCGTCATTAACACCGAGGACTAGAGTTACATCAGGGTCAGTCGCTGGGGCAGAGATTAAAACTTTTTTTGCCCCTGCTTTTACATGTTTTTCTGCGGCAGAACGTTTGGTAAATAACCCAGTGGACTCTACAACTATATCAACACCCAACTCCTTCCAGGGCAACGTTTCAGGGTCTCGATCTGCCAAAATACGAATAGATTTGCCATTTACACTAAACCCTTGCTCAGTGACGTTGATTTTGGCAGAATTTATTCCCTGAACAGAATCATATTTGAATAAATGGGCTAAGGTTTTAGGGTCTGTCAAATCATTTATCGCTACGACGTCAAATAAAGAAGAACAATCGCTATCATTGATAACGCACTTAAGAACGTTCCTTCCAATTCTACCGAATCCATTTATAGCCACTTTTACAGACATGAACAAATTTCCTCCAAAAAGGATCTACAAAATCAGCCGAAAACCCGAAAATATTATAAATTTAAAATTTTAAAACAGGGCACTAAAGGGGACTTGAGGCTCTACATTTTAATAGTTTGACAGTGAGGGAAGCTATTGAATTAGAGAGATGTAAGCGTAGAAACACAAATCACATCCCTTTATGTCTCAAAAGAGTGATTATGCAAAACTTAGAATCTCAAGTCAATAATAACATTTAAATGTATGAGATATAGGTGAGATGCGTAGGGACGATAGGAGACTCATTCAGTGCTAATCCTCAACAGTCCCTAGAGAAGAAAATAATATTCTATCAATTTCATCGCCTAAAACTATGGAGCCTTCTACTTTATTTATCAACTGTGCATATTCAAGGGTTAATGCTTCTTCTTCCTTAACAGAAATTTCCAAATCTGACTCCAATTGTTCACATTCTTCCTCCAAATCCCGTCTGGTTCCGTCCAAAATAATTTTCTTTACAAGTGCCTGCTCCTTTTTCTCAAGAATTTCGGACCTTGCATTGTGCATTTCTGTTTGAAGTAAACTGATTGATTGCAAATCATTATCAAGTTTTTGAAAAGACGAATTCAAGTTATCAAGAAAATGATGCCTTTGTTGAATTAGGTTTTCCGTCGATGGGCCATCTTCCGACAGACTCTTTTCTTCAACTGATTCTTCTTCAACTGCAGTAACGCCAACAGTCTCCATCGATACACCATGCAGTAGATTATTATATTTATCTTTAATTCTTGTTTCCTCAATTAGTAATTCTTCTAGGTTCTCTACACTTTTAGAGATATTTAATTCATAAATTTCAATATTTCTCGAAAGAGTAGCTAATTGCTCTTCGTTTTGGTCTAAAAAATTCTCTAATTCACTGATGCGATGCTCAACAGACAAACGAATTTTCTCTTTTAATAACAAAACTTTATTGAAAGTATTTACAACACGTTCATACTCTCGAGCTACAGACGCCCCTCGTTCACGAGCGGCTGAGTTTTCACTGGCTATATTTCCATTCATATTGCATTCAATCATTTTATTGGCCTTGTCAATACATTGGCATTTATCAACATACACTTATTCCAAAGCAATTTATATGCCACTAGCTTCGCAAAAACAATTAATCCTTTTATTACATAAAGTTACTAAACTTTATCAACATTTAAAGTCATCTTAGACTTGATGCAATCAATCATATCTCTGACAGATTGATCCATTCCAACAAAAATTGAACGCGAGATAATGTGGTGACCTATATTCAATTCTTCAATCCAGGGTACATCGCGAATAATAGCCGGAACGTTATCAATAGTTAAGCCATGGCCAGCAAATACTCGCAACCCAAGTTCATGAGCCTGCATCGCTGCCTTTCTCAATTGTGCCAAATGTTGAGTGGTTGCATTGATGCTAGAGCTTTCTGAATAAGGCCCTGTGTTAAGCTCGATGCTGTCAGCTTTCACCCTTTTGGCTGCAATCACCTGATCTTCGTCTGGGTCAATAAACAAACTAAATAATATGTCCATTTCTTTTAAATTATGACCCACTTCAATTAAATGGCCTTCTTGTTCCAAAATATTTAAACCACCCTCTGTTGTAATCTCTTGACGGTTCTCAGGTACGATTGAAACTTGAAATGGTTTCGTGGCAATAGCTATTGTTACCATTTCTTCAACTGCAGCCATTTCCAAATTAAGAGGCGTGGTGATATGATCTTTTAAGCGTCTAATGTCATCATCTTGCACATGGCGCCGATCTTCCCGCAAGTGGGCTGTAATTCCATATGCGCCAGCTTTTTCAGCAATAATAGCTGCCTCCAATGGATCCGGTTCATAGGTTTTTCGTGCTTCGCGCACCGTCGCCACATGATCTACATTTACAAAGAGTTTAATCATTCTTACAACTTGTCTTCATTAAAGCATTAGCAATTCGAACTGCTCGCACTGTGGGACCAACATCATGCACTCTGAGTATGTCAGCGCCGTTAATGACCCCCACAATGCCTGCCGCAATAGAACCTTCCAAACGCTCTGCAGGTTCAAGGTTTAGAATATCGCCAATAAGTGATTTCCTGGAAACTCCAAGAAGAATTTGCTTACCCAAAACTTTTAGCTGATTCAACTTGGAGATCAAATCGATATTGTGGGCCAAGGTTTTCCCAAATCCAATACCTGGATCAATCGCAATGCTACCAGAATCAATTCCTGCACCTTCAGCCAGCTCAACTCGCTGCGATAGAAAATTTAAAACTTCCACACAGACATCTTCGTAACAAGGGTTTTTTTGCATTATCTCTGGGGTACCTTTCATATGCATTAATACAATGCCTGCATTATGATGTGATATGATACTAGCCATTTCATGACCTGCACCCAGGCCAGAAATATCATTGATCACAGCCACACCTTCTTTTAAAACAACTGAGGCGACATCCGGTTTATAGGTGTCCACAGAAATAGGGACATTAAATTTTTTCGCTAATTTTGTTATGACTGGAAGGAGACGCTCTAATTCCAGTTTAACTGAGATACCCCTAGACCCGGGGCGCGTACTCTCTGCTCCGACATCGAGAATGTGAACCCCCTCATGAATCATTTTTTCTGCCGCATGCAGCACATCACAAGGGTTATCGTGACTATTCCTTGAATAAAATGAATCCGGAGACAAATTAATAATACCCATAACCGCGGTAGAATTCGAACCCGCTAAATTACCGAATGAAAATGCCATATATTCATTAAATCAAAGTATTTTTTTATAACTAAGCAAACAAAAAAAGCTTCAAGTCGGGATCAAGATTCTTGCCCACATACCTGAAGCTATTTTTAAATTCTATAAAGCTTAAACTCAAGCAATACTTATGCTGGGTGCGGATCCGGCAACCCACCTCCTATTATCCCCCCCGAATCACCATTTGACTTCTTTTGAGATATTTTACCACTAGGGGCTACTTCTTCTGACTCAACCTTTGTTTCATCTCCACCAACGGGTGGAATCTTTCCATTAAAAATTTCCTTAATTTCTGATGCACCAAGAGATTCTCTATCAAGTAAAGCTAAAGCCATTTTTTCAAGTGAGTCTCGATGCTCAGTTATTATCTCACAAGCCTTTTCATATCCGCCCATCACAAGGGCTTTAACCTCTTGGTCTATTAATTTTGCCGTCTGATCACTGAAGTTTTTTTGCTGCGAGAAATCTTTTCCTAAAAAAACCTGTTCTTCCTTAGCGCCGTACGTAAGCGGCCCCATTTTTTCACTCATCCCCCACTCACAAACCATTTTACGGGCCAACTCCGTAGCTCTCTCGATGTCATTTCCTGCACCGGTTGTCATTTGCCCCAAACATATTTCTTCAGCCACTCGACCACCCATGAATATAGCTAAATTGTTATAAAGAAAATTCCTTGGATAAGTATGTTTTTCATCTTCTGGCAATTGCATAGTAACGCCAAGGGCCCTGCCTCTTGGGATAATGGTAACTTTATGAAGTGGATCTGTACCTGGAAGTTTGAATGCAACCAAAGCATGTCCTGACTCATGATAGGCTGTTGTTCGTTTCTCTTTTTCAGATATCACCATACTTCTTCTTTCCACACCCATTAACACTTTATCTTTAGCGCTTTCAAAATCATCATTCCCCACACATTTTTTATCATCCCTAGCGGCAAGCAACGCGGCTTCATTGACAAGGTTTGCTAAATCTGCACCCGTGAACCCTGGGGTCCCTCGAGCAATGATTTTAAGATCAACATTCTCTGTTAATGGAACAGTTGCAGTGTGTACCTTGAGAATACCTTCACGTCCTTTCACATCTGGGCGGTCAACCATAACCTGCCGATCAAACCTTCCAGGCCTAAGTAGCGCAGGGTCTAACACATCTGGTCTATTAGTCGCCGCTATTAAAATAACCCCTTCGTTATTTTCAAACCCATCCATTTCAACAAGAAGTTGGTTTAGAGTCTGCTCTCTTTCATCATGTCCTCCACCTAAACCAGCACCACGGTGGCGACCAACTGCATCAATTTCATCAATAAAAATAATGCATGGACTATTTTTTTTTCCTTGCTCAAACAGGTCTCTCACACGAGAAGCACCAACACCGACAAACATCTCGACGAAATCTGAGCCACTGATACTAAAAAAGGGAACACTCGCCTCCCCAGCAATAGCCTTTGCTAATAAAGTTTTTCCTGTACCCGGCGGACCCACAAGAAGAACACCTTTTGGAATTTTTCCACCTAATTTATTAAATTTTTGTGGTTCTTTTAAAAACTCTATTATTTCATGGAGTTCTTCCTTAGCCTCATCTACTCCAGCAACATCTTTAAAGGTAATCTTATTTTTATCCTCGTTCATCAACCTGGCCTTGGATTTACCAAATGACAAAGCCTTACCCCCACCTGCTTGCATTTGCCGCATAAAAAATATCCAAATTCCAAGAAGTAAAATCATTGGAAACCAGGAAATCAAAATGTTCATATACCAACTGGTTTGCTCTGGTGGGACGACAACAATACGAACTCCTTTATCACGAAGAATCCTAACAAGATCCTGATCCTTTGATGGGGTCATTGTCTGAAAAAAACTTCCATCTAAATATTTTCCGTTGACGCGGTCTCCCTGAATCGTCACTTCAGAAATTTTTCCACCTTCAACCTGATCCATAAACTCGCTAAATATGACATCCGACTGACTGTTTAAAGGTTGATTGAAAATATTAAACAGCGCAATCATGATCATACCTATTACCAGCCAAAGCGCTAAGTTCTTATAAAACTGATTCAAAAGAAGATCTCCTTCTAACAAAAAAATTAAAACTTATTCTATCTAAGCATTATCAAACAAATGATAGCATAAAAATACTTACGTACGTGTCAAATATCATACGGTAAGATTTCAAGCGATAGCTCCCTCAACAACCATAACCCTAGTACTCTTAGCGGTAACTCTATAGTGATCCCCGATTCTTTTTTCATATACCCATATAATATCATCGTTTTTTGATGTGAGAAGGGGTATTGATTTTCTTTGATCTCGCGGAATTTTTTCGTCTATAAAGTATGCCTTGAGTTTTTTTGTTCCATTCATTCCTAAAGGAATAAACCGGTCTCCTGGTCGAAAAACTCTTACTTTTAGATCAGAGCCTGTTTTATCGAAATCAAGATAAACTTTATTCGGGTTTGTTGAATACAAATCAATATCCTTTTTAGAAACAAGTTTAGTATTAAGGCATAAACCTCCAAACCCAATTTCAGTAGTCCCGGGAACACTTATGCCTTTAGGCACAATGTCACCTGAAAGAAGTTCATCCTCCACAAAGTCACGTCTATGACGTTTATGAAAAAATAGTTCCCCTTTATCACAAACAGCGACCAACGATCCAGGAAGATGCATCTCTTTAAAGCCATTTCCGAGATTCATCATTTGAATGATCTTTAATACGTGTCGCACTGAAATTGATCTCAAGTCACCTTTAGCAACTAAAATAGCTTGCCTGATTAATCTTTTCTGTAACGCGGGATGTTGCAAATTAAAAAGATTAACATCAAGAGAAACAAAGTCATCATCTTTAACGTTAAACTCAACCTGAGTCATCGCTATTTCAACTTTTCTTTCAATATAATCGTCATCGTCAGCCAACAGTCCTGATGTTGAGACAAGGGATTTTTTTATATTTAAATTGTATGACTCTAAGATTGGAATTAAATCTAAACGAATTTTATTTCTTAGATAGTGTTTTTCTTGATTCGAACTGTCCAAACGGAACTGCAATCCTTGTTTAGAAATATAATTTTCAATTTCACAGCGGGAACAATCCCGAAGGGGACGGATATAATCACCCCTCCTTGAACGAATCCCAGTTAACCCTCGGAGTCCGCTCCCTCTCAACAAATTAATCAAAAAAGTTTCTGCCTGATCATCAGAATTATGACCAAGAGCAATCAAATGAGCACTCCATTTTTGTGAAATTCGTTCCAGAAAATCATACCTTATGATTCTTGCAGATTCTTGAAACGAGGTCTTCTTTTTACTACTTAATAAAGCAACATCAACATCCTCGATAAATGTTTCAAGCCCTAAAGCCTTACCCAAACCTGCCACAAAATCTGAATCTTTTTTTGAGTCAATCCCTCGAGACAGGTGATTAAGGTGGGCAATAGCAAGAGCACCGTCAGAAGATTCTACTTTATATTTATTTAAAAGGTGAAGCAAAACCACAGAGTCAGGCCCCCCAGAAACCGCTACGAGAACACGAGTCTCAGAAGGCATTATTTGAGACATAGCTTTTTGAAATTTCCGTTCAACGGGGTGCATGAATCTATATATTTAAAATATAACTGGAGGCAAAAAAACAAATAAAACTGAAAAGTTTTTTTATCTAACCAGAATCATAATTTTTCTAGCAATTGTTTCTTCTTAATCAAGTATGTTTTTCTAGATATCTCTCCGCCAGCATATAGCTTCTTATACTTATTTAATTTTTTTTCAACCAATCGCTTGACCGACAAGCCTTCATCTCGACTATCATTATTCTGTGTTCTTGAATATCGATCAGGGTCAATGGTTTGGGGGTTATTAAAACTTTCCTTTTTCACAACAGCGTTAAAAGTTCTTTTATTTTTGTTCTTCTTCCCGTCTAAAACCAAAGACACACTAATAAAGGATTTTTTCTTAAGCTCAGCCATCCATTTATTATATTTTTTTTCTCTCTTTTTAGAGCTAAGCATATTTTTAATTTCAGACTCAACCAACTTAAATGCCTTCGCATGTCCAGGGATAATATTGTCGCACTTGATAATATGAAGCCCGTTTGCGGTTTCAACAATATCGCTAACCTCACCTACTTTTAAATCAAATGCAGCCCTCTCGAATTCAAGCAACATTGTTCCACGTCCCACAGCTCCCAAATGCCCTCCGGAATGCGCTGAAACATCATCAGAGTACTTTTTTGCTAATTCAGAGAAGCTCTCACCAGCTAGAATTCGCTGGAGAGTTTCCTCGGCCTTCTTTTTTTGCAATCGTCTTTCTTTACCCGACGAATCACCTTCCGTAATAAACATGATGTGACTCAATATCATTTTCTCAGGAATCCAAAAGTTTTTTTTATTTTTCCTATAATATTTTCTTACAGACTTTTCTCTCGGAGAGCTGGAACCAGCAAGATGCATTTGCACGATCCGAGAAACAAGAATTTGGTCACGAATAATTTTTTTATAATCATCGAAATTACTACCTTCACTGTTAAGAATATCCTCAAACTGCTCAACCGTAATATTATTTTTTGCATAAATACCATCTAAGGATTTTTGGAGCTCCTCCTCGGTCACCACCATTCCTAGTTTTTTAGCTTCCTGAATTTGAAGCTTTTCAGCTATCATTCCATCGAGAACCTCCTTCATTATTTTACTTTTTTCTAATCCTGTATCAACAGAACCTGCTGCTTTCATTTTATTCAAAAAAACTGCAACCCTGTCTTCAAGCTTCATCAAAGTTATGATTTCGCTATTAACTTTGGCCACAATGCGATCAACCGTCAGCGCATATATTGAAGGACTCAAAAGCAAACTAAAAAAAAATCCAGCAATAAGGACTGTTACCTTAAAGACTAATTTCTGAGAGCACATTTTCATTTATTTTTATACTTGAATTCTTCTTCAATTCAATCAACCATTTATTGAAACTATCGGACTGTTCATCTCTTGCAAACTGCTCAAAGATGTTTTTTTTTGATTCAGAAAAGTTTAACTGTCTTGGAGCTTTCACATCTACAACCTTGAAAACATGGTACCCATATGGAGTCTTGATAACATCGCTAACCTGATTTATTTTAAGTTGAACTATTGAAAAGAACTCTTCTGGCATATGGCTAACCTCAAAATAACCAAGATCGCCTCCAATAGAAGCTTCAGGAGCCAATGAATACATTTTCGCTAACTTCGGAAAGCTTTTTTTTTTCGATTTTATTGCGCTGAGCACAACCATGGATTCATCTTCAGATGCCACCATAATATGAAAAGCGTGAACCATCTGACCTTTTTTAAAATCCTCTTTGTGGGCATTATAATATGCTCTAGCCCTTGCTTCATCATTTGAAAGTTTAATTTTAAATTTAGTACTAATAAGTTTTTTGATCAATAAATTATTTTTGAGTCGGGTCTGCCATAAGTTAGAAGGGATGCCTTCGTCTCTCAAAAACTCCAGGAAAGAGTCTCCCTGATACCCACTTTTAGCATCTCCTAAAGCGATTTCATACTCGCCCCGAGTCAAGGAAATACCACTTGAAACCACCTCCATGGTCAATAAGTTATTTCGTATTATTCGACTAAGACCTTTAGTTTTTAATATGATTTTTTCTTCATCGGTGAGATCATTTTTATTGACAACGCGGAACTGCTTCATCAAAAGTCTAATCTCATCACGAAGTTTTTCAACGGTAATATCTTTACCGTTAACTTCTGCAACAACCGTGTCATTTGAGATGACTACAATTTTCTCCGAACCAGAACACGCTATATACAAACATACAAACAAACAAAACGAACTTCTCTTTAAAAAAACTTTAAAATAGTCCATAGTTTTATTGGACATCATCAACTAACCGAAGAATGACTTTCAAATGATCAGCTATTGAAAGCATATCTTCCTTCCAGTTTTTACGTTTTAAATTTAGCCCTAAGCAAAACTCGGATACAAACACAAACCCTGCCTCATGAGCTCCGGATATTATACCCGAAGAAATAGGTGTAGTCCGCTCGACATCAAAGCGAACTGCACCATTAACAATATACACTCTTTTAATATGTAACATTCTGCAAATAGTTTTAACCTCAACTAAAGATAATAGTTTTTCAATAGATTCCGGAAACCTCCCATACCGATCCATTATTTCGCGATTAATTGCATTATAATCACCAAGAGTATCCGACAATTGAAGTCTACGATACAGGTCTAGTCTTTGATTCAAATCAGGAATATAATTTTTAGGAATAAAACCTTTCACCTGTAAATTGATTTCTGGATCGATAAATTGTCTCTGACCCTCCTCACCTTTCAACTCCCTAACGGTTTCTTCTATCAACTTCGAATAAAGATCAAATCCGATAGAGGCAATATGGCCAGATTGATTACGCCCAAGCATATTTCCCACCCCCCGAATTTCCATATCGCGCGCTGCCAATTGAAACCCTGCTCCCAGTTCACTTAACTCTTCTATTGCGTTTAATCTCTGTCTAGCCTCAGAACTAATAGCAAGCGCTCCCGGAATAAGCAAGTAAGCATAGGCTTGATGTTTGTAACGCCCCACTCTACCTCTTAATTGATAGAGTTGAGCCAGACCAAACTGATCCGCCCGGTTAATAATAATTGTGTTAGCTGACGGGATGTCAAGACCAGATTCAATTATTGTTGTACAAAGAAGCACATCAATCTCTTTTGCTATGAACTTTCCCATCACCTCCTCTAACTTATGTTCCGGCAATTGCCCGTGACCTATCCCAATACGTGCCTCTGGAACAATTTCTTGTATCATCTCCTTGATGGAATGAATGCTGTTAATTTTATTATGAACAAAATAAACCTGCCCGCCTCGCTCCAATTCTTTTTTAATAGAGTCATGAATGATTTTTTCATCAAATTTCCGCACAAATGTTTTGATAGATAGGCGGTCGATTGGTGGAGTCTCAATAATACTTAAGTCTCTAACACCCATAAGAGAGAAATGCAAAGTTCGGGGTATAGGTGTAGCTGTTAGGGTTAATATATCGACTTTGTTTCGCATTTTTTTCAAGACTTCCTTATGTTTAACCCCAAAACGTTGCTCTTCATCAATAATAATTAACCCCAATTGAGCAAAGCTAACATCCCTGGAAAGTAATCTGTGCGTACCAATTATAATGTCTACTTCACCTGACTGAACCTTCGCCAACGTTTGTTTTTGCTCTCGTGGACTTTTAAAGCGGTTAACCATTTTGATATTGACAGCATGATTTTTGAATCGTTCAGTAAACGTAACTAGGTGTTGCTGAGCTAGAATTGTAGTCGGGACAAGAACCGCCACTTGCTTTTTATCTAAGACCACCTTAAATGCAGCCCTCATAGCTACTTCCGTTTTGCCATAACCGACATCACCACAAACCAATCGATCCATCGTCTTACTACTCTCCAAATCTTCCATCGTTTCATCGATTGCTTTTAGTTGATCCTCAGTTTCTTCAAACCCAAAAGAGTCAGACAGTTCCTGCATTAGTATTGGGTTTGGTGAAAAACTTGTACCCTCAGCAATTTCCCTGGATGCATACAACTTCAACAAACCTTCTCCCATTTCACGAATCGATTCTTTAATAGCATTCTTCTTCTTTTTCCAACTAATACCGCCTAACTTGTTCAATTGAGGAGGAACATCTCCTGAACCAACATACTTTTGAATACAAGCTAAACCATCCATCGGTATATAAAGTTTCTCATCATCTGCATAGGTAATGCTCAAAAACTCTCCACCACCTATTCCTGTCTCTAACTCACTTGTTCCGTTGTATCTTCCTATTCCATAGTCAACGTGAACTAAATAATTACCAGGTTTTAAATCTTTAAATCCTCGCTGAAAACTTTTCGATTTAGATTTTCTACGGTATCGATGCTTATAACTTAGCCCGAAAATTTCATGCTCTGCCACAAACGATAAATCCAAATCAGGGGCGCTAAACCCGCTACTCAAATACCCGCTATCAACGTCTATGGTTAAACCGTACTCACCTGCTAATTCATGAATACGCTTGACCTGACCTTTCGTGGGTGCGACCACAACAACCCTATGACCAGCACTCTGCCATTCTTTAATTATTTCAGCCAAAACCCCAAATTTACCCAATAATGCAGGGTTTCGCTTTATATCAAATCGTATATTTCTTGAATTTAAACTAGATTCAATATTCAAAGAATTAATGGATATTATTTTTTTTTCAGCCAATCGAGTCATTAGCTCACTTAAGCTCATATAAAGTTTGTCTGGAGATACAACAACTTCTCTGCGATCACGAGCAGAAGCATATTCTCGGTCAACCACCTTGCTAAACTTATCTACCTCGCACTTAATATCGTCCTCTTCATCTAAAATAATCAAAGCTTCTCCAGAGAGGTATTCAAAGAAAGTCTCTCTCCGAGTGTAGAAAAATGGAGCTAAGTGCTCGAGACCAAAGAAATTATCGAGATGCTTAATTTTATCAATCAATTCCTTTAATCCATGTTGACCAACATCATGTTCCTCAGCATATTGGGTGATTTTATTGAGGCCGTTTTCTTTTTGGACTGCGGCTGGAGATAATTCTCTTACTGGAAGGATTTCAAGTTTTTCAATCTTATTTAAAGAAACCTGGGTGTTAATATCAAATTCACGGATGGACTCAATTGTATTATCAAAAAACTCCACGCGTACTGGGTTCATTGAGGCAGGTGGATACACATCGACTATATCCCCTCGCACGCTAAAATGCCCTCGGTTTTCCACCATAGGCAATCTATCAAACCCATTATCAAGCAAGCAGGTTTCTAAAAATTCACGTTCAAGGGTGTCCCCTATTCCTAAGACAAAAGTATGATCACTTAACTCTTTACGCGGAACCACACACTGTAAAATTGCGTCGACCGGCGCGACCAACAACGAAATCTCGTTACTTTGCAGAAGGTGAAGAATTTCAAGACGTTCTCCCATTACTCCTGAAGATGGGGAGATATTTTCATAGGGGAGGATTTTCCAGGAAGGGAAAAAACGAATGTTTTTTTTTACATTGTTAAACTTACAAAAATACCTTAAATCACCAATAAGCTTTTCACCCGTATTTTGATTGGGCGTCAACACAACTACTGGTCTCGAAAGAGACTGAATCAAACGAGAAAGAAAAAATGAACGAGACGATTCTCTAAGTCCTTCAATATTTACCTTTAAAGGATCATGATCGATGTTATTTTTTACTTCTTCGATTCCCTCCTCAAAGGAAACTAAAGTGGTTTCATCATTGATCAAAGATTCATTCATCAAATAAAAAAATTAGGAAGGGATTGGGCCGTCAGACTTCTTAGTGACCAAATGTTGCCACTTCGGTTCCCCTTTGGGTTTAAAGTTAACACATACAATGAAAGTTGGTCCTTCATAAAAATTCAACTTAAACCAACCACCACCAAAACGGTTGAACAAATATTCCTCTGTATTATCTCGAAAAGTGTCAACTTCTTCCTTAGTAAACCTTGCGATTTCATAAAACTGAATCCCAACGCCTTCATTTATTCCGACAAGAAGAATACTGTTTGTCTGGTTATAAATTTCCTCAAACCGACAATCCATTTCGGTTTGGCTTGGTTCATGCTTGAGGGTACGACGTAATTTGGGTTTATAGTAATCTCTAAAGGCGCTCTTAATCCACACTATTAATTCTATTCCTCGTAGGAAAACATATTTTGGTATTTATATGATTATTCGGTAAAAAATCCGAGATAATTAAACCAGAAAACATAAAATAACATTAAAATACAGTAACATACAGTCGAATTTTTTATTTTAGCACAAGCATCCAGCTACGAATCAATTCAAGTACAACCAGCGTTAAAAATATAACTGTGCTAATTTCATTCGGCATCTACACTTACACTCTTCTTGCAAATTAAAAAATCAATGAGAAACAAATCAGTCACCGTAGGATTATTACAGCAATCACGAAACAAGAGCCTAGAACAAAACCTGGAAGCAACGATTCACGAAATCAAGGAATCGGCAAAAAAGGGAGCTCAGATTATCTGTCTGCAGGAATTATTTCGCAGTAGATATTTTTGTCAAAGCGAAAACTCTAACGCATTCCAGTTATCCGAAACCATACCCGGTCCCACGACTAACGTTTTATCCAACCTCGCTAAAGAACTTGAGGTTGTTATTATTTCGCCCGTATTTGAAAAGCGAACTGAAGGTATTTACCACAATTCTGCTGTTGTTATAGATGCTGATGGCTCCATTGTAGGTTCTTACAGAAAAATGCACATTCCTGACGATCCTTATTTTTATGAAAAGTTTTACTTCACACCCGGAGATAAAGGCTTCAAGAGTTTTCCTACACGCTACGGGCGTGTGGGAATTCTCATTTGCTGGGACCAATGGTTTCCAGAGGCAGCGCGGTTAGTTGCTCTCTCAGGGGCTCAGTTTATTTTTTATCCTACTGCAATTGGTTACCACGAGAGTGATGCAATAGAACTTAACAGACAGGTCGCTGCATGGGAAACAATACAAAAATCACACGCTATAGCTAATGGTATTTTTTTGGCATCTGTAAATCGAGTGGGCAAGGAAGATAACCTTACATTTTGGGGCCGATCCTTTGTCTGTGACCCGTTTGGAGAGATAATTGCGCAAGCAGGGAGCAATGTGTCGGAAAATCTAGTGGTAGAGTGCGATTTGCTGAAAATTGAACAGACCCGGCAAGATTGGCCTTTTCTAAGGGACCGCAGAGTTGACGCTTATCAAAAACTTGCCCAGTTATACAATGACCCCAATAGCTGAACCTTCAACTCCGTCATCTCAAAGTTTTTTTATGCCAGCCGAGTGGGAAAAACACTCAAGTACTTGGTTGGCCTGGCCAATTAATGTGGATACATGGAAGCCGAATGACTTACGCGAACTTGAAAATGTTTATATAGAAATTATTCACTGCCTTGTTACTGGGGAACGTATAAATATTTTAATTGAGAATCAGTCCTCCCAAAACAGAGTTACTTCATTACTTGATGCCAGCGGATTAGATACCAAAAAAATTTACTTCCATGAAATCCTGACTAATGATGCATGGATTAGAGATTTTGGTCCTAATTTCATCGTTCGAGAATCATCAGCGGGTCGTCAAATAGCAATAAACCGTTGGCAGTTTAATTCATGGGGCGAGAAATACGCCTGGAAAAAAGATAACGCGGCAGGTGAAAAAATCATTCGAGAATCAAAACTAACTTGGTTTGACCCTAATATCGTCCTTGAAGGCGGGGCCATTGATGTAAACGGCAGAGGAATCTGTCTGACCACATCCACCTGTTTGCTGAATACAAATCGTAATGGTGGTTTGTCGTCAGAACAAATGGAAAAATATTTAAAGGATTATCTCGGGATTAAAAAAATTATCTGGTTGGATGGAGCCCTAAAAGGAGATGACACAGATGGTCATATTGACAACCTAGCCAGGTTTGTTAACCCCTCCACTATCGTATATGTATCTGAAGAAGATGAAAACGATGAAAACTATTTAAACCTCAAAAGAATCGAAGAAACTTTAAAAAAAGCCAGGGACCTTGACGGTAAACCATTCGAAGTCATTCCTCTCCCCATGCCACGGGCAATCAAAGAAAATAACTTTCGTCTGCCTGCAAGTTACGCCAATTTTTATATTGGAAATAACGCGGTTCTAGTCCCCGCTTTCAACGATTCAAACGATGTAATTACTCAAAAAACTCTAAAAAAATACTTCCCCCAAAAAAAAATAGTCCCAATAGATTCTCGTATAATTATAAAAGGGCAAGGAGGGATCCATTGCATAACCCAGCAGCAACCTATGCATTCTGATTAAAGTAATTAAAAATCAGAAGCACGGGATAAGTGTAAATTGGATGGCTTACGATTTTTTATTTACTTAGGGACCAACAGAACAACTCGAAACCTTTGCCCCGAATGCTAAAGCAATCAATTATTCGACAAAGACGTTGGGTTATCAGATTCTACGCTCACATCGGAAGATGAGTTCAACCTTGACAGTTCTTTTTCTAATTTCCCAATCATTTTTTTCTTTTCGCGAAGATCAGCCTTTAGTTTGAACTGAGAAATCAATTCAAAAAACCAAGCCAGAAGGAAACCAAATCCAAATGCACAAGAAACAAGAACCATGGCTGGAACTTTAATTGTTTGATCAGGAGAGGAACCATCGAAAAAGTGAACTTCAACGGTATGCATGTTTTTTGCGGCAAATAGGGAAACAAAAATAATCAGGGAGATGAAAAAAATATACTTTAATGTTGACATTCTGTATTCAAGTTAAGATTAAATGACGGATGAGATGCTGTTTTACTCGTCATCATCCTCGTCTTCGCCATCTTCGTCTTCATCCTCCCCACCTACATCACTTTCCTCGTCACTGGATGGTTCTTCGTCTACTACTGGCACC
>JAPYPK010000162.1 GCA_029937655.1 Nitrospinaceae bacterium | reverse complement strand
GCTTCAATATCGAGTTTGCGACACAAGGAAACGGTACGATCCACTGTTTTTACACCTTCCCAGTGACCTTTTATCCTCGGAAGGGAGTTTTGCTTCGCCCAGCGCCCATTGCCGTCCATGATGACAGCGATATGTCGAGGCATTTGAGTAAGATCCAGTTCTTCAAGTAAGGAGGAGTTTATCGAGGAAAGATCCATCAGAGAAAATGTGGTTATGAAACTTTAAGAATTAGTTTAGGTTCACCCATCGAGTTAGGAAGCACATCAATATTTTAGTTAAGGCCGTTAACTGCCTTCTATCTGAGACAAAAACTATATATGTCTATTATAGGCTAATCATCAAACATTAAGGACATCTTTTTCTTTGGTTTCGGAGAGTTTTTCGGCTTCCCTAATACATTCGTCAGTTATTTTCTGCAATTTTTCCAAGCCCTTTTTCCCATCATCTTCAGAAATTTCATGATTTTTTTCCATGGTTTTGAGCTTATCGTTAAAATCACGTCGCACGTTACGGATAGCGACCTTGCCTTCCTCTGCGTACTTCTTGACGATTTTAACTAATTGCTGTCGTCTTTCTCCAGTAAGCGCAGGGATATTCAGCCGAATGATTTTTCCGTCATTGTTTGGAGTAAGACCAAGATCAGAAGACAAAATGGCTTTCTCAAGATCTTTGAGAATTGAAACATCATAGGGCTGGATTGTGATGGTTTGATTGTCTGGAACACCCAGCGTTGCGACCTGGTTCAGCGGAGTCGGATTTCCATAATAATCTATCTTGATACCTTCCAGAATGGCTCCGCTGGCACTTCCAGTTCGTAACTTGGAAAGCTCCTGGCGTAAATGATCCAGGGAATTTTTCATTTTTCTTTCACAGTCTGCGAATAAATTTTCCATTTACGAATTAACTCCTACCAAGGTTCCAATTTTTTCACCCATCAGAACTTTTTTAATATTACTTTTCTCTCGAACGTTAAAAACAATCATCGGTAGTTTGTTATCCATGCATAATGATACAGAGGTTGAGTCCATGACCTGTAAACCCTTTTTTAAAATTTCCAAGTAGGTCAACTGGTTAAACTTTACCGCAGAATCATCTTTCATAGGGTCGGCAGAATAAACTCCATCCACCTTGGTTGCCTTGAAAATGACATCTGCACCTATTTCCACGGCTCGTAAGGAGGCGGCGGTATCAGTTGTAAAATATGGATTACCGGTACCGGCAGCAAAAATTACCACACGATTCTTTTCCAGGTGACGTATTGCTCTCCGTCTTATATACGTTTCTGCAACCTGCGGTATCTCGATGGCGGTTTGCACACGGGTTTGTATGCCGACATCTTCCAGGGCGTGCTGCAATGCTAACGCGTTAATGATCGTTGCAAGCATGCCCATATAATCTCCTGTTACACGCTCCATTCCCAGGTTACTGGCAGTAGCTCCACGAAAGATATTGCCACCGCCGATGACAATCGCCATCTGAACACCCAGGTTTTTCCCCTCAAGAACTTCATTGGCGATGTTTTTAATGGCGTCAACATCAATACCAAACCCGCCATCTTGTTCAGCTAGGCTTTCTCCGCTCAGCTTTAGAAGAACTCGCTTGTAGATAGACGTACTCATGTTTTAATTACCGATTTCAAACCTGCAAAAATTTTCGACCAGTATATTTTCACCCAAAGTTGCGATACTTTGTTTGATCAACTCTTGAATCGTGCAGTCCGAATCTTTAATAAATTTTTGTTCTAGAAGACAGTTCTCCTCATAAAACTTGTCCATCTTTCCTACAACTATTTTATCAATTATTTTTTCCGGTTTGCCGGAATCTCTTGCCTGGGCGGCGTAAATTTCTTTTTCCTTTTCCAAGACATCTTCTGATACTTCGTCACGGGAGACAAACCTCGGTTTGGAGGCAGCGATATGCATGCAAATATCTTTGGACAATTGCTGAAAATCTGGTGTATTGGCGACGAAGTCTGTTTCGCAGAGTACCTGTGCCATGACTCCAACTTTACTTCCAGGGTGTATATAAGAGCATACGGTACCTTCGCTCGTCTCTCGGTCAGCTTTTTTATCCGCCTTCGCGAGTCCCTTTTTCCGGAGGAAAGTAACGGCCTCTTCGATATCGCCGCTGGTTTCCTTGAGCGCATTTTTACATTCCATAATGCCCGCACCTGATTGCTGACGTAAATTTTTTACCATTTCTGCTGTTATTTCCATTCTCCCTATCCTTATTTTACGGGTTTATACTTTTTTAAATAATCCTTGTGCGAAGAGGAAATTAGGCTTCTCTCGTAAAACCTACTACGCAAGGATATTGAAAGATCAAAGAAAAAACGACCTTTACTTAACTATGGTTTATAAAAATACTTTAAAATTAAGTGCCCACGTTATGGTGAAATAACCTTACAAGAGAAGGTAAAATCAAACGGGGGCTTTTTCATCTTTGTTTGCAGAATTCGGATCAGGTTCTCCGCTAGCCTTTTCACCTTGTTCTTCTTCACCAGAAGGTTTCACAGGAGGTTCCGGTTTTTGCTCTTCAGGCTTTGCTACGTCCTTGCGGCTGGCTTGGAAAATTTCTTGACCTTCTAATGCAACGTCTGCAACTCGAGTTGCAAATAACTTGATGGATCGAACTGCATCGTCATTACCCGGGAAAGGAAAGTCAATTCCACGTGGGTCACAATTGGTATCAACTAAGGCAAACGTTTTAACCCCAAGAGTTTTTGCTTCTGCCAAAGCGATGCGTTCTTTTTGTGTATCAATAATGAAAAGGGCGTGAGGGAGTTCGCGCATACTTTTTATTCCACCAAAAAACTTATTGAGCTTCTCTATTTTTTTCCGTTTATTGAGAGCTTCTTTTTTGTGCAGACGCTCAAACTCGCCCTCCTCTTCCATTTTTTCCAGTTGCAGTAACCGATCAATACTCTTACGAATGGTTGCAAAGTTCGTCATCGTTCCACCCAACCAGCGTTGGTTTATAAAGTACATGCCACAACGTTCGGCTTCTTGCTTGACAAGTTCTTGAGCCTGTCTTTTTGTGGCAACGAAAAGAATTTTCTTCCCGGCCGCAGTTATTTTCCTGACAAATTCCTCAGCCTCGCGGAACTTCTTCAGGGTTTTCTGAAGATCCACGATATGAATTCCATTTCGTGCACCATAAATGTACTTCTTCATCTTGGGGTTCCAG
>JAPYPK010000161.1 GCA_029937655.1 Nitrospinaceae bacterium | reverse complement strand
GTGGCTGCTTTATTGCTGACCGGTGGAGGAGCATATTTTGGATGGAAAACCTTAGCCCCGGAAGAACTCACAGAGATGGGGAAATTAGATACGGAAATCCCTGACGAGCTAACGCCAAACCCAGAAAAAGGAACTGAAGTAGCAGAACCAGAAGACGAAGAAGCTCCGTCGAATGGACCTCAAGATTCTGAAGGAGAACCCGTTTCTGAAGAAGATCCCGCTAAAAAGGCAAGTAGCCCAAGTACTTTGGGTACAGAAGAAGATACCGAGTCTGAACTAGCCAAGGAGCTGGGTGCATCGGAAGCTCTAAAGTCACTTGGGATAGAAGGTGACTTTGGTCCGGCTATTGACCCAGAAGAACTCCAAGTCACCCTATCAAGCATTATGCCCGTTGCATTCAATTCAACAGACATCAGAGTCCTTAGCTTTAAGCTAATTATAGAAACATTTGACAAACCTAGTGCCCAGATAATTAAAGAAACGTTACCAGTTTATGAAAAAGCGACGATGAGCACTGTAGAGCTATTCCTCAAAAACAAATTCTATAATGATATTTTTTATGTAAAAGAAAAACTCCAGCGTCGACTTCAAAAAAGTTTCGAATCTAAAATGGAAAGTACCGGCCGGATTAAAAAAGTAAAATTCGCAGACTTTGTAGTGAAGTAAAACAATTCATTTCCAAACCCTACACACTCTGTTCGATTAGCAAAACTGACTACCAAAAACCCGCCTAGGAAGAAGCTAGCTCTGCCGCTTTTAGTCGGTCGAGGACTTCTTTTATTTGCCATAACAGCTTAAGAACACCTTCACCCGTCATCGAAGAAATAAAGTAAACGTGTGGATTGATCTCCTTTAAGCGCGATTCATAAGCCTTAAATTTTTCTATGGCTTCCGGGTGATCAACTTTAGAAGCAACGAGGATTTGAGGGCTTTGATACAACTTCTCACTAAAGCACTCTAACTCGTGTTGGACGATTTTGTAATCATCTAAGGGATCACGAGTGTTGTCAGAAGAAAAATCCAAAAGATGCACTAACAAACGACTTCGCTCGGTGTGCTTTAAAAAGCGAATTCCAAGCCCTTTTCCCTTGTGAGCTCCCTCCACAAGGCCAGGAATATCAGCCGCCACGAAGGTAGAAAAATCGTCTAACTGCACAACTCCCAAATTGGGAATCAAGGTCGTGAAAGGATAATCAGCAATCTTAGGGCGCGCGTGAGATACTTTTGAAATAAAGGTGGATTTACCTGCATTTGGGAGGCCTATAACTGCCACGTCTGCCAATAATTTTAATTCAAGAAAAAGTTTTTTTTCTTCTGTTTTCGAACCTAAGTCGAATCTTCTAGGGGCTCGGTTTCTTGATGATTTGAACCGTGTATTGCCACGCCCTCCCCTTCCTCCTCTAGCGGCCACAAACTGTGTATTGTGTTCCGTAAGATCAGCCAGAAGCTCTAAACTTTCTTTCTCTTTGATCAATGTTCCTGTTGGGATTTTGACAACTAAATCTCTTCCCTTTTTCCCAGTCATGGTCTTACCTTTTCCCGAACTTCCATGACCTGCTTTGTATAAACGGCTATTTTTTAAATCCGTCAAAGTGGACAAGTGTGAATCGGCTTCAAAAATAATATCGCCCCCGTCACCCCCATCGCCCCCATCCGGGCCTCCCAGAGGCACATACTTTTCTCTTCGAAAGCTACAACACCCATTACCACCATCACCGGCTTGGATTAAAATAGTAACCTCATCAATAAACATGAAATCAACTAGGTCGTTAAAATTAAAAAGGATCGGCGGTCTGATTGAATATTGGCTCAATACCACCGGCGGTGTAATTTTTTGGAAATAAAACGGTAGGAGAGGCTGTCAAAAAAAGCCCTAGAAATTAAGAAAACTACTAATTAGCGGGATAAACGCTTATTTTTTGCTTTTTACGAGTCATATTCTCAAACTTAACGAGACCCTGAACTTTAGAGAAAATAGTGTAATCACTGCCTATGCCAACATTCTCACCTGGATGAAATGTTGTGCCGCGCTGACGAACAAGAATGTCACCGGCTTTCACAACCTGCCCCCCATATCGCTTGACACCTAAACGCTTCCCGATACTATCTCTGCCATTAGTGGTACTACCCTGTCCCTTTTTATGAGCCATAAATTTTTCCTATTTCTTAATTATTTCTGTGATCTTCAATTGAGTAAAAAATTGGCGGTGTCCGTTTTTCCTACGGTAGTTTTTTCGGCGTTTCTTTTTAAAAACAATTATTTTAGCGCCCTTTCCTTGCTCCACCACTTCACCGGTAACCTTACAATTAGAAACATACGGGGACCCCACTTCAACCTTTTCCCCTTCTCCAACCATCAGCACTTGGCTTAAAGTGACCTTATCACCAACATCACTATCTAGTTTTTCGACTTCAATCAAGTCACCTTGAGACACCTTATACTGTTTACCGCCTGTATTTAAAACCGCGAACATCAAGAAACTCCTCTAGTTCAATTCCTATTCAACTAACACCTCCAATAATCATTGAAGGTTAAAATATTATATCTTGATTAAACGAACTTTGGATCTTAATTAATTTAGTCTCCTATGTCAAGCTTTTGAGGAAAAATTTATCGAGAAAATTCATACATTTATACAAATATTTTCGGTTCAGCGTACCCTTTAAAGAGGTGCAGAAAAAATAAACCTCTGGAATAATAGAGCACTATCTTGATACAGTTTATCGAAGTGACATAACAATATTTCATCAAAAATGGGGTTTTAAAAATGTCTTTGAAGGACAAAGAAAAATGGGATCATAAATACGAGACTCCCGAGTATATAACCAGCAAGGAGCCTGCCAAATTGCTTAAAATTCACTCGGATATGCTCAATGGAAAAGGTTCGGCTCTCGACATTGCATCAGGAGAGGGCAGAAATGCCGTTTTTGCAGCTGAAAAAGGTTATGAAACTCTAGCAGTCGATATATCAACTAACGGACTTGAGAAAGCTCATGCTTTAGCTGATGAAAAAGGAGTCACCATTGAAACTTGCGTGGTCGATCTAGATAACTGGGAAATTAAACAAAATGCATTTGACCTTATTCTCTGTTTTAATTTTCTTGATAGGCAAATTTTCCCAGCTATCAAAAATGCCCTAAAATCAGGAGGGCTGATCTTTTACGAAACATTCACCATCGATTATCTCAAACACAGTAGTTTTAAGCGTGAATGGGTTTTAGAGCACAACGAACTGTTAGATG
>JAPYPK010000160.1 GCA_029937655.1 Nitrospinaceae bacterium | reverse complement strand
GTCGCCATTGTTTTTTTATTTTTGAAAGATTAAAATTGTCGTAAGTTAATTTTTTTAGAAAGGACGTTTTATGGCACTGTTTCAAGTGGCTAAACTAGGGGATCCGATTTTACGGCAGAAAGCCGCGCTAGTTGATTTGGAGCTTTTACATTCGCAAGATAATAAATTGCAGGTATTGATTGACGACATGATCGAAACGATGCGAGAAGAAGATGGCGTCGGTTTGGCAGCACCTCAGGTATTTCAGTCTTTACGCATGGTGGTTATTGAATGTTCACTCAACGAACGATACTCCGAGGCCCCGAATATTCCTCTAACAACATTGATTAATCCCTCGATAAAATATTATGGAGAAGATACTGTTCTTGGTTGGGAAGGATGTTTGAGTTTAAAGGATTTGCGAGGATTAGTTCCCAGGTCCAACAAGATAATCGTGGAATATTTTGACCGGAAGGGCGCTCCGGTCACCCTGAACGCAGAAGGTTTCCTTGCGGTAGTTCTTCAGCACGAAATCGATCATTTGGATGGAAAAGTTTTTTTAGATCGCATGACAGATCTCAGTCAACTAGCCTATGTAGAGGAATTTGAAAAGTATATTGCTGACAAGAAAACTCTCGAGTCGGAGTCAGCTTAAGTTGTTATTTTTTGAGGTTTCCTGTGTCTGAACCTACTCTAACACTAGAGGAAGAAGTTTTAGAACTTTACCGTTCGCCCATTATAGGGGCTAGTTATAACAATACCTTTGGTGAGGAAAACATTCAAAGCCTTGTTGAGAAATGTCGGAATCTTGATGAAAAAAAAATGCAAATAATGCAAGGTTTGGTAGCTTCGTACTCGAAGTCTCCAGATTTAGCAACAAGTTTTGTTTCGGTTGGTGTTCTCCATGCTTTGGGGATGTCCCAAGAGGTGGAAGACGCTTATCAATGGGCACAGAGTTTAGACGAGAAAGAAAAATTCATCCACCATTTTGATATTGGGAAATCATTGGCTGAATATTTTACTTGAAATTTTGTGCCAGCATTATTCCCCCTAAGAATGGTGTTAGGTATAGCCTGTTAGGGTATCCCAACGTCTTGTTTCGCCATGATTTCAAAAATACGAGTATGTTTTTATAGCGTATTCAAAAGATTTGATCTGGTTAGCGCACCTATTCTGAAGTCCTGCTACGTAAAGATATTTTTCTTCTCCTTTTTTCTCTAAACACTGTTTATCAGTTTAATAAAAACAGGCTATCTCTTGACCCCGGTGTTATTAAATGAGCTCCTTCTAAAACCTAAAATAAAGTAAGGGAGTGCATCGGGGGTTTGTGACATAATATTTTTCCCTTCTCAGGTTTTAACCTTGGTGGATCTATAGCGCGCAATGTTTATGAAAATATTTTTTTCTCTTCATTGCGAATTTATATAAATTTATTTAGCAGTTGAACGCACATTCATACATTTTATTGCTAGGTATAAATTTGATAATCATGTTTTTGGTGAATCTAAAAGCGCGATATATAATGAATCTAAGGTTATACTTTGATGCCATACTGAGTGGGTACTTAGTAAAAGAAGATGAGGTTTCTTTGGAGAAATAGATACTATGGAAGGTGAAGTGGGGCAAGAAGATCATATAATTAATCAAAAGGAAATTTTTAACCGGCGAGTTTCATTTTGGCTGTCTTTTACTTTGGCCATAGTAATAACATGGTGGTATTACTCGTTGAACCCACCAGATTCTACAGAAATGCGAAAAATGAGGTTGTTTTTTAAGGAAAATATAATGGATGTTGCGAAGTTTATACGTCTTCCCAACGATGAGTTACGGGAGTTTACGACGTTGAAGAGCCACCCATTTTATCAAACATACCTCAAGTCTTCGGAGGTCGAGAAAGAAAAAATCAGAGCCTTGATACATATATCACGTGATTACAACCCAAATCAGTATTGGTTTAACATTGTTTTCTTGGGGACAATCGCATTTGCTGCAATCTGGTTTTTGGGTTTGATATTGGAAGCTATTATTATTCTAGTTCGACGAGATGATACCGAAAGAAGAGAGAGGATAAAGAAGCAGTCTAGATAACAATTTTAGAGATTGGGATTACTTGTTTTTTCGCTTTAATGCAGGGGTAAGGGAAATGGACGTCAATACTATTCGTTTATTGGTTTTTGTGTCAGTTTTTATGATGATGCTGGTTCTTGAGTCATTAATACCTAGGCATTCTACTGTGGACTCAAAACCCCGCCGTCTTGGAATACATCTAGGCCTATCGGGTTTAAATACCCTGCTACTCAAACTGGTGTTTGGCGCTGCAGCGGTTGGCGCTGCAACAACTATTGAAATTAAAGGTTGGGGTTTGCTTAACGTTTTAGACTGGAATAATGTGGTGGAATTATTTTTGGCAGTGGTTTTTCTGGATCTTGCGATTTATTTTCAACATGTAATAGTTCACAAGGTTCCTTTGTTCTGGAGGTTTCACGTTGTTCATCATTCTGATCTCGACCTCGACGTATCGTCGGGGTTGCGTTTTCATCCAGTGGAGATTTTAGCTTCAATGTTTTATAAAATTGGGATCATTTTTCTACTGGGTCCTGCTCCTATCGCTGTTCTAGTATTTGAGGCAGTTCTCAATGGGATGGCTCTTTTCTCCCATTCGAATATCGCATTACCGATGAAAGTTGATCATTTTTTTAAAAAATTGATAGTGACGCCAGATATGCATCGTATCCATCATTCGGTAGAAGTCAGCGAGACAAATTCAAATTATGGATTCAATCTATCAATTTGGGACCGGGTTTTGGGTACATATAAAGAGAAGGCGTTAAAAGCACAACCTGAAATTACCATAGGTATTGATGCATTTCGAAGTCCGAATGAATTAACGTTTTACAAGCTTCTGATGATGCCAAAAAAGTATGGAAAACTAACGTATGTCACCTAGATATTACTTGATTTCTGGGATTATTGTGGTCGTTTTAACAATGATCATCAGCTGGTGGGAGCAGAAAAAATCAGCAAAAGAAATTTTTACTGTTTTCTGTCGAGTAGTGGCCTTGATTCTCATACTTCTTTTTATGTTAGTTGGTTTGTCGGAACTTTTAGTATACTTAGGTATTGCTCAAGACGGGTTTGTCATTCAAAGGGAAGAGTCTATCATTCATAGGGAAGAAAATAGGTGAAGGTTGGGGTGGGGATTGTAGGCTAGATGTTTCTATCTGGTTATTATGTAAACTCTTTATGAGGATATTTTTAATAATCAACCGGCCAAAAG
>JAPYPK010000159.1 GCA_029937655.1 Nitrospinaceae bacterium | reverse complement strand
TGCAAGAAACTGGGCCTGGAAGATCGGCTGACGGGCACAAGCCCGGACCATCCAAATACTTACGTTTGTCTAAAAAATAAACTGGTGACCATGCCCGATGGCTTGAGCCTTATGATTCCAACCAAGTTCATGCCTTTTATTTTTAGCCCCTTGTTTAGTTGGTTGGGAAAAATTCGGATGGGAATGGACTTGTTTATTCCAAAAAAGAAAGGCAATGATGATGAAAGCCTTGCATCATTCGTGAGAAGACGAATGGGCAAAGAGGCACTTGAGAAAATGGCGGAGCCTATGTTGGCAGGGATTTACGCCTCAGACCCGGAGCTTATGAGCATTAACAGTACTTTCCCGATGTTTGTCCAAACAGAACAGAAATATCGTTCTCTTATCCTGGGGATGCTGGCGCGGAAACGTCAACAGATGATTCACCAGGCTAAGGTACCAAAGGGCAAACAACCGTTCTCCCTTTTTATGACGCTTAAAAACGGATTGGATGAAATGGTAGAGACGCTAGTTGAAAAAGCAACTAATGTTACCTTCCGAGCAGGAACCAAGGTAACGGACCTTTCTCGTGCTGAGGAGGGTTGGAAATTGACCTTAGCTGACGGGAGTTTCATTAATGCAGACGCCGTCATATCGGCTGCGCCGGCAAAAATTTCAGCGCATCTTATAGAACAGACTTCTCCGAAAGTAGCCAGTTTGCTCAATCGGATTCGATATGTTTCAACGGCCACCGTTTCGATTGCGTATAAAAAAGAAGGTTTTCCGCATCCGCTCGATGGATTTGGGTTTGTCGTACCCAAGAAAGAAGGGAAACGCATTCTGGCATGTACCTGGACTTCTTCAAAATTTCCTGAAAGGGTCCCGGAAAAACATGTCATGCTGAGGTGTTTTGTGGGTGGAGCAATGCGGCAAGAATTGGCTGAACTGGATGAAGACGCAATAGCTACCATGGTTCGAGAGGAACTTCTTGATATCATGGGAATCGATTGCGAACCAGTATTTCTGAAAGTATTCAAATATAAAAAATCGAATGTGCAATATCAAGTAGGGCATGCCTCGCTCATCAAATCGATTCGAGAAGAGCTCCAATTCCTTCCAGGTATTTTTGTTACAGGAAGTGCATACACAGGAATAGGTATCCCCGACTGTATTCGAGATGGAATGAACGCAGCAAAAGAGACCATAGAATTTCTAGCAAATAAAACCAACACCTAGGCTTAGCATCTAACAAGTCAGCAGCTAAAATTTTCATTCGTAAAATTTACTTTAGGAGAGTATATGAAGTGGGCATCCCATTTATCGACTAAGGATAGTATTGAAGCGTGTATTGATGAATCCATAGAAGCTATCCGCAGTCAAATGGGAGGAGATTCGGTTCATCTTACCGTTATTTTTGTGTCCCCCCAATTCAAGGATAAATACAACGAAATTCCTGAATTAATTCGTGAACGTATGGATCCGGGGCGTTTTTTGGGTTGCTCTGGTGGTGGCATTGTTGGAGGTGGAAAGGAAGCAGAACAACAGCCTGCCTTTAGCATAACCTGCGCAAATTTACCGGATGTTGAAATTAAGAATATTTGTTCTGATACAACGACCTTACCTGATCAGGATACGGCACCTGATGTTTGGCGAGAGTGGCTGGGGGTCAGCGCAGAAAAACAACAAAATTTTATTTTCCTTGCCGACCCTTTTTCGTTTCGCGGGGAGGAGTTTCTTTCAGGAGTCGATTTTGCCTATCCCAACAGTAGTAAGGTAGGAGGATTGGCCAGTGGGGCTCAAATGCAGGGAGAAAATGCGCTTTACCTTGATGATAAGATTCACCGTAGCGGGTTGGTTGGTATGGCACTAAGCGGAAATATTGGTATGGATACTATTGTTGCACAAGGATGCCGTCCGATTGGAGAACCAGTTAAGATTTCTAAGTGTAATGGAACCCTTCTTACCGAAATGGACGGGCAGCCTTCTCTTGACCTATTACAAAAAGTATATGAAGAATTAGACGAAAACGATCAGCACCTGATGCAGACATCGTTATTTTTGGGTATCGAGATGGATCCGCTTAAAGATAACCCACAACAGGGAGATTTTCTGATACGCAATATTATGGGGGCTGATAGAGAGTCAGGAGGGGTACAGGTAGGATCCATGTTGCGTGAAGGGCAATTGGTTCAGTTTCATCTGCGAGATAAGGATATGTCTTCAGAAGATTTAAGGCTAGTACTAAACCGTTATAAGGTCAAGGAACATTCTAAGAAAGCCGCGGGGGCTTTGTTGTTCTCTTGTATGGGTCGCGGTCAATATTTGTATGGAAAACCCAATCACGACTCTGACATGTTCCGTGACCAACTCGGGGACATTCCACTTGGTGGGTTTTTTTGCAACGGTGAAATTGGACCAGTAGGGAAAACCACGTTTCTTCACGGTTATACCAGTTCTTTTGGTATTTTCCATCCAACCTACTAACAGGGGTCCAAGACGTTCGTTACAATGATGTTCTAAGGGTAATTACATGATTATCCTGAGATAAGACTATGACCATCTTTCCTGTCAGGTATTTTGTATGAAAGTTACTATCATGGGCTCGGGTACAATGGTGCCCTCGAATAAAAGAAATTCATCCGGGGTTCTTATTGAATATGAAAATACCTGCTCTATGGTTGACTTTGGCTATGGGTCAATGCACAACTTACTTGCCAAAGGGCTTACCTATCACGATATAGACCGCATCTATTTTACCCACAATCACCCTGACCATATTTGTGATTTAGTTCCGTTTCTTTTTGCCTCAAGATACCCGAAGGACCCGAGAATAAAAGACCTGGAAATTATTGCAGGCCCGGGTTTCAAGCGATTTTTTGATACTCTCATGCAGGCCTACAAAAGCTGGTTGATACCGACTGCCTATAAAGTGGAAATATTAGAGCAGGATGAGGAAACAAAACCTTATGACGGACTGATCGTTACTTCAAAAAAAGTGAAACACATAGAAATGAGCCGTGGCTATCGGTTTGAGTTTGCCAATGGAAAATCTCTGGTGGTTTCCGGGGATACAGATTACTGCGATGGGATGATTGACTTGGGAAAGGAAGCAGACCTGATGGTCCTGGAATGTTCAATGCCAGATGATATGAAAGTGCCGGGGCATATGACACCCAGTGAATGCGGTAAATTAGCCCAGAAAGCCAACTGTAGAAAGTTGTGCCTCACGCATTTTTACCCTGTTTGCGACCTAAAAGATGTGCGAAGAAAATGTCTCGCCGAGTACAGTGGCGAACTATTCTTGGCTGAAGATTTGATGGAATTTAATATTTAAAAATTGAGGTAATTCAGTAAAATTTTT
>JAPYPK010000158.1 GCA_029937655.1 Nitrospinaceae bacterium | reverse complement strand
AGTAATTCTTTTTGTGTCCCATATTCTGCCATACGCCCCTCTTTAAGAACTAAAATTTTATCAACATTTTTAAGGGTTGAAAGTCTATGCGCTATGACAATCGATGTTCTTCCACGTATAAGTTCTTTAATCCCACTTTGAACTTGAAGTTCCGTTTCCGTATCAATACTTGATGTCGCTTCATCCAGCACAAGAATCCTTGGGTCTGCCGCCAAAGCCCTAGCAAACGAAAGCAATTGCTTTTGACCAAGCGAAAGCAAGCTCCCTCTCTCTCGGATATTCTGCTCATACTGATCTGGAAGGCAATCAACAAACCGGTGCAGATTGACTGATCTAGCAATCGATTTAATTTGATCGACCTCCAAGTGAGAGTTTCCCATGCGAATGTTATCTAAAATACTTCCCGAAAAAAGAAAAACGTCCTGCTGAACTACTGATATCTGCCGACGAAGGTCGTACTTATTAATTTGATTGATGGATATCCCATCTAAAAAAATACCTCCTCGATTGATTTCATAAAATCGGCACAAAGCATTAACAAGCGATGATTTTCCCGCTCCCGTTGCCCCAACAACTGCCAGGCTCTCACCCTCCAAAAGAGAAAATGAAATATCTTTTAAAACATCTTCACCTTTTTTATAATAAAACCAGACGTTTTGAAACTCAACTTCACCCCGAACCCTTTTCATTGGCTGAGAAGAATGAGAGTCGACAATATCCTCTGGTGTATCCAGTAATTCAAAAGTTCTCTCCGCCGATGAAATAGCGGTCTGAATAATATTAAATTTTTCAGCGAGATCTCTGATTGGTTCAAAGAATTTTTGAAGATACTGTAAAAAAGCTACTAAAACGCCCAGTTGGATCTGGTCCTGAACAAATTTTCCACCTCCATACCAGATTACCAGAGCCATCCCAAGCGCACTAAAAACATCAATTGAAGGAAGATAAATTGCGTTGTAATAAACTGACCGAAGGTCCTCATCAACTTTATCTTTATTTATATTTCTGAATTTGTCCTCATGACTCTTCTCTTTATTAAATAATTGAACCGTTGACATTCCAGAAAGATTTTCTTCAAGAAACGAATTCAACCGGGTTATATGAGCACGGTTTTTTCGCAAAGCATCTCGCGCTCGAATCCGATAAGCCCACGTTGCTAGGTATAACAAGGGGAAAACAAAGCAAACCACGAGCGCCATTCGCCACTCCAAATAAAACATCATTGAAAAAATACCCACTAGAATAAACAAGTCACTAAAGACTAGAATTAATCCCGACGTCAACATTTCATTAAGCACTTCAACATCGTTGACTACTCGCGTAATAAGCTTTCCTATTGGATTTCTATCAAAAAATTTGAATGACATTCGATGCATATGAGCAAAAGTTTCTGTTCTCAAGTCATACATCACCTTCTGACCAATGTATTGCATCAAGTATGTCTGAATAAACTGGCAAACAAACCCTACACCTAAAACAACAAGATAAATTAATGCGATCTCATTCAATCCCTCTAAGTCAGATACAGCGATATAATCATCGATAGCAATTTTGGTGAGAAAAGGCCCGGATAGACTTAATAGGGAAACACAAAAAAGAAAAAATACTGCTAATAGTACTAACGTTTGGTAGGGTTTTAGATAAACAACTAACCTTTTGAATAAAACCCAGTCACGGAGTCCATCTCTTAAACTTTCTTGGTGCAGTTCGCTCATTGCAAAGTTATCTCCATTTCCATAGCAAGCGCCTGGTTTTTATAAGTCTGCGCATACTTTCCATCTAAGTGAAGTAATTCATCATGAGTCCCATCTTCTACTATTTGCCCATCGTTAATTAAAATAATTCGATCTGCCTTGCGCACTGCTGTAAGACGGTGAGACACCATTACTGTAGTAATTCCAGATGTAAATCCCCGTATATTTTTTAGAATGTTATCTTCCGTCTCCGCATCTAGGCTTGAAAATGCGTCGTCTAAGACTAGAATTTTGGGCTTTATAAGTAATGCACGTGCAAGAGCAACGCGTTGGATTTGACCTCCGGATAAAGAAACGCCACGTTCTCCAACAATTGTCTCTAGGCCATCAGGAAATCGGTTTATATCTGCCAACAATCCCGATTTTTTTATAGCATCATTCACGACATCAGTTGAGACCTCCTTCCTTCCAAAAATAATATTTTCTCTAAGAGTAGCTGAAAACAAATAAGGTTCCTGATCAACATATCCAATATTTTTACGAAGCACGGCAAGTGGAATGTCACGAATTGAATGGCCTCCAATAAACAAAGTGTTCTCATCTACTTCATACAATCGAGGAATTAACTGAACGAGAGTACTTTTACCAGAACCTATCACACCAACTACAGCAAGAATTTGTCCTGAAGGAATTTTCAATTGAACAGCTTGCAAGCTTGGTTTTTCAGCTTCTGGATATGAAAAACAAAGGTCTCGAAATTCTATATCTCCCTCAAACTCGCTAATCGAATTTACTGTTTTCGCATTATCTACGATGCCTGCTTTAGCCAAAAAAATTTCCTGAATCCTACCCATCGCTGCCTGCCCTTTTTGAGTAAGATTAATCATGTAACCGATACCCATCATCGGCCACGACAACATTAACAGGTAACCATTGAAAGCAACAAAAGAACCCAATGTCATATCCTTAGCTATTACAGCTTCGCCACCAATCCAAAGAGAAATCATTGCGGCAACCCCGACGGTTAATGTAAGCGCGGGGGTAAAAACCCCGAATAATCGAGTCACATCCAAATTCTTATGAATATATTCTCGGTTAAGTTCATCAAATTTTTTCTTCTCAGTTTCTTCCTGAACAAAGGCGTGAATGACACGAATTCCAGAAAGGTTTTCCTGAACATGTGACGTTATTTTTGATAAATGTTGCTGCACAATTTCATGACGGCGACCAATTTCAGGAAGATATTTCAAAAAAAGTATGGAAAGAATAGGTAGTGGTATAAGAACAACTAGAGTTAACTTTAGATTCATCCAAAGCATCAAACCAACGCAACTCACGATAGTCACTGCACAGTCAACCAAGATAAGAAAACCCAATCCCACAAAATCACGGACTGCACGCAAATCATTAGTTGCCCGTGAAATAAGATCCCCTATTTTTTGTTTTTGAAACCATGATTTATCAAGAGAAAGAAAATGGGAAAAAAGATGGTTGGAAATATCAAATTCAACTTTGCGAGAGGGGCCAAACAAATATTGCCTCCAACCAAAACGCGATAACGCTTGCATGGTAGCTACGGCGAAAAGCATCCCACCAAACCCCAAAAGATCTGAGTCCGAAGGATTATTTGGAAGTTCATCTACAACCATTTTCAATAACCATGGAATCGA
>JAPYPK010000157.1 GCA_029937655.1 Nitrospinaceae bacterium | reverse complement strand
GTGGATATTATGTTTTGGCGTATAAGCTATGAGATGGAAGAATTCCAGAAGATGACCACACGCTTATATCAAACAGACCTTGGAAGTTATCTAATACCAAGCTACTCTTATCTGTCGCAGACAAAGCGATCTATGTACCAAGATATGTTTAACCCTGAGCATGAGGAGGATCGCACTCACATTATTCCTGGTAAAGCAAAGTATCTATTTATTTATCCATTTGTTAAAACGAGAGAATGGTATCTTCTTACCCAGTTTACTCGCCAAGGGATAATGGATGAGCATATTTATGTCGGGAACAAGTATCCTTCTGTAAAACTAAACACTAGTTATTCCTTTGGTATTGATGATCAAGAGTTTGTTGTCGCATTTGAGACTGACTATCCTCAGGATTTTGTAGACTTGGTTATGGATCTCAGGGAAACACAGGGGAGTCTCTACGTGGAGCGAGACACGCCGATCTTTACTTGTGTAGCAAATTCTTTAGAGGATACAATTAATAGTCTTGGAATATGAAAGTATATAACGTATAAAAAAACAAAGGGCCGTGACAAAAGTCACGGCCCTTTGTTTTTTGAGAGTGTATTACCTTCGAATGTTACCTGTTATTTTTAAAAAGGCTTAGTATTTGGCTAAGGATATTTTTTAAATCTTTCCTATGAACCACTTGGTCAATTAACCCATGGTCCAATAAAAATTCTGCGCGTTGGAATCCATCAGGAAGTTTTTGCTGAATGGTTTGTTCTATTACGCGAGGTCCTGCAAATCCAATTAATGCGTTGGGTTCAGCAATAATAATATCTCCAAGCATAGCAAAGCTTGCTGAAACACCCCCCATAGTTGGATCAGTCAATACGGAAATATAAGGTAATCTTTCTTTTGCTAACTTGCTGAGAGCAGCTGAAGTTTTAGCCATCTGCATGAGCGAAAGAATGCCCTCCTGCATGCGCGCTCCGCCAGAACAGGAAATAATAATTAATGAAGTTTGATTGGTGATAGCTCTTTCGATTGATCTGGTTATTTTCTCTCCAGCCACGACCCCCATGCTGCCACCCATAAAACTAAACTCAAAAACACAAATTTCAACTGGATTGTTTTTAATGTGGCCAGATCCAGAAATAATAGCGTCCGAAGTAAAACCTTTTTTGTAGGAGGTACGCAATCGATCTTTATATTTCTTGCTATCCTTAAATTTTAGAGGATCAGTCGCGATCAAATTATGATCGTGCTCAATAAATGTTCCTTCGTCAATTAGCTGGTTGATTCGCTGTTTTGCACTTATTCGGAAGTGGTAGTTACATTGAGGGCATACTCGGAGATTTTTTTCAAGATCTGCTACATATATATTGTTCTTGCAATCAGAACACTCAGCCCAGAGATCGGTAGGGTCTAAATTTTTTTTAATACTCGCTTTGGATTTAATTTTATCTATCCAAGTCATATTGATTGAGTTATTTAATGCCTAAAAAAATTAATAGAATTGAATGAGTCTTGACCCGTCTTGGTCGATGGGATACTTTTATTATGATTTTGTTAGGGATGTCTAATATTGTTTAAAACTGCATTTTGCTTATTTTTTTGAAGTGATAACGCCCTAAGGGGACCAAATAATGTATAGCCAAAGCTTATTATAAATAGAGCTATTTTAGGTATCGTAGCCAGAACATAAATTAAAAGTACTACTAAAAGAAACCTTGTGAAGGTTACTCGTTTACGAAATTCAAATTTTTTAAAGGCTGGATATTTGACATTACTAACCATTAGAAAAGCAAGAATATAAACCGTAGCTACCATAAATCCAGGGTGCACTTTTGTCCCGAGTAGATCTTCAAATGCAATTATAATGGATGCGATAACAGCAGCAGCTGCAGGTGTAGCTAGTCCAGTGAAATATTGACCTTGAATGTCGGGTTTAGTTGAGTTGAATCTTGCCAAACGTAATGCAGCGCAAAGCAAGTATAAAAATGCGGCCATCCACCCTACGCGTCCAAATGGCTTTAACACCCAAGCATAGCAAAGAAACGCTGGGGCCATTCCAAACGATATGACATCAGCTAAAGAATCATATTGCATGCCGAAAGCACTGGTAGTTTTCGTCATTCGAGCAATTCTACCGTCTAGAATATCAAAGATTATGGCGAATACAATTGCCCAGGCAGCAAGAAAATACTTGTCGTTAAGAGCGGCAATAAAAGAGTAAAACCCACAGAATACATTTCCTGTCGTAAAAAGGCTGGGTAGGATATGAATACCTTTTTTTGGTTTTATCATGGTTTTCTTTAGCTTTAGGTAAGGTAACCAATGATACTTTTACCACCGCTGACTCGATCCCCACATGCTACAGATAATTTAGTGGTTTCTGGTAGTAGAATATCAACGCGTGATCCGAATCTGATTAGTCCATACCGCTGACCTGATTCATAATAGTCACCCTTTTTTGGCCAGCAAACAATTCGTCGAGCTATAAGACCAGCGATTTGTTTAACAAAAACATGTGCTTTCCCATTGTTAATAAGAATAATGTTCTGCTCATTATCCATTGATGCTTTAGGATTAAATGCGGCAAGAAATTTTCCAGGGTTATAACGGATTTCCTCAATGGTACCTGCAATAGGTACTCTGTTGATGTGAACGTTGAAAACTGAAAGAAATATAGTTACCCGTTTGCATATTTCTCCATTAATAGGTTCTTTTTCAGTTACTATTTCTGTGATTTTTCCGTCAGCAGGCGAGACGATCACATTTGGTTCGTTGGGGATATGACGCTCTGGGTCACGAAAAAACCATGTCACAAACAAAAAGCCCAACCCAAAAAAAACTGCGGCCCAGTAAAATGAAAGCAAAAATATCAGAATAGTGATAACCAATAGGGGGATAATGAACACAAAACCTTCTTTGGCTAAAGGTATTTTCATAGTTAAGGGCTAGTTGATTTCAATTATTTTTAGAAAAAATCATGAAAAAGGTGGTTGCTATTTTAGTTTTTTCCCAATAAAAGGCATCATCTTGCGCAGTTTTTCGCCTACGATTTCTATGGGGTGCTCAGAATCTTGTTTTAGTCGAGCGTTAAATACTGGGCGATTGGCCTGATTTTCTAAGATAAACTCTCTTGCAAAATTTCCGCTTTGAATTTCTGTGAGAATTTTTTTCATTTCATCTCTAGTTGACTGTGGAATTATCCTAGGTCCTCTAGTTACATCTCCATAAGCTGCAGTGGTGCTAATAGAGTAACGCATATTCCCAATACCGCCCTCATAGATTAAATCCACAATTAGTTTTAATTCGTGGAGACACTCGAAATAAGCTAAGTCAGGGTTGTATCCTGCTTCGACTAGTGTGTCGAAGCCTGCTCGAATAAGTTCCGTAAC
>JAPYPK010000156.1:1863-3374 GCA_029937655.1 Nitrospinaceae bacterium | reverse complement strand
TTTATGAGTAATTCAGCAGTCATTGCAGTTTTACTTCCGCCAGCACTAAGCATGAGTGGTACTTATGGAATAAGTCCATCTATGGTAGCTATGACAGTCATCCTTACAAGTAATTTTGCCTTTATGCTACCAATAGGCACTCCTGCTTCGGCAGTTGCTTATTCGTCACGTTTCATCAGTATAGGGGAGATGGTTCGGACAGGATCTCTTCTTAGTTTGCTTGGTGTGGTTGCATTTGCGACACTATTATTTTTTTATTGGCCGTTACTTGGATACCATTAAACAATATAGGCTCCAGTTTTGTCAGAGACCATATGCTTTGAGATTGAAGGGATGATTGAGGCGGGGCGACCCAGTTTAATTTGCTCAAAAATCATCACTTCAAGAGTAGCACGTAGTCACCAAGTATCCTTAGCCTTGGGTTTATTCTTCGTCAATTCATTGACAATGAGCCTTCTTCTAATATAAAATCAGTTACTTATGGGTATAGTCAAACAAGTCGGCGAGCATAGTATCATTGGCAATAGCCAAGAAATCCGAGATGTTTTCGGCGTTGTTGAGAAGGCCGCCACGTCCGAAAGCACAGTTATGATTTTTGGTGAGAGTGGAACGGGCAAGGAGTTGATTGCTCGAGCACTGCATCAAAATAGCAGGCGCGAAAGGAAACCCTTTATTGCTGTTAACTGTGGTGCAATCCCGCACGAGTTACTGGAAAGTGAGTTGTTTGGGTATGAAAAAGGTGCGTTTACAGGTGCATCGCACACACGTATAGGGCGATTAGAACTAGCGAATGAAGGAACAGTTTTTCTTGATGAAATAGGTGACATGCCTGCCATGCTTCAAGTAAAACTTTTGCGTGTACTGGCCGAACAGGAGATTGATCGGTTAGGAGGAAGCAAACCGGTTAAGGTTAACATTAGATTTATTACCGCTACGCACCGTAACCTTGAAGATGAAATCAAGGAAGGGAGATTTCGAGAAGACCTTTACTATCGGCTTAATATTATCCCGATAGTCATACCACCGTTACGAGACCGGCAAAGTGATATCCCCCTATTAGTCCAGCATTTTTTGAAAAAATGTAATGAGAATCAAGGTCAACAGGCAAAAGTAATCAGCGACGAAACGATACAGATGCTTGCCAATTATTCTTGGCCCGGGAATATTAGGGAGTTGGGGAACTTTATTGAACGAATGGTTGTGCTGAGCGTGGGGGACAACATAACCCCGAGAGATTTACCAGAAAAAGTCTTGGGTGAAGTTCCTAGAGAAAGTCTGCCGCCGATGGAAAAACCTGGACACGAATTGTCTCCAACCGAGATGCTGCAGAACGGGTTAAAGCGGTCGTTTTTTATAGGTTTGCCGGAAGGAGGAATTAATCTAAAAAATGCAGTAGAAGAGTTTGAGCGTGGTCTCATAACAGAAGCACTCGATAAAACTAATTGGGTGAAGAACAAAGCGGCAGGTTTATTGGAATTAAATCGCACTACATTGGTCGAAAAAATCAAGAA
>JAPYPK010000156.1:0-1763 GCA_029937655.1 Nitrospinaceae bacterium | reverse complement strand
GTTTAAAAAATAGGTCGAGTGTATATTTGAAATAAACGGGGGTTCCTTTGATAGATTTTGATTCAAGTCATTTGGTTTTGGCCGTAGTGGCGGTAGTTATTATTATGCTGATTCGCACGTTGATTTGTGCAGGCAAAGAAATAAATTCTTCCGATAAATTTCCAACTTCAAATAACCGACAAAATAGTAAAAAAAATAATGAGAACTCCTTGTAAAGTTAAGGTTTAAAGTCATGGCAATGGATTGAGTGTTGACACTAAGATGCCGCCGAAACAAAATTTTTTTAAAGTGAGTGGAGTTTTAATACAAAAAAAGGATAACTCAAAACATGGTTTTAGTATGTTTGTGAAAGCCATCGACGATAACCATGCGGTAATTTTGGTTCGAGATTATTTGAAAAATAACGCTCCGACGGGAAATTCAATCATTCAAGGCATTGAAAAGATAATTGAATAAGCGATGCAGGGAGGAGAACCCTATGGGTTGGCTTTTTTGAAGCGATTGCATCCTTAAAATCTATCTGGCTCCTCCAGGTGGATTTTTTTGTTTTTCCAAAACCATAGAGTGGTTTTTTCTTTATTCGATGCGAGCTTCCGATAGCTTTTTGCCTAAAGCAATAGCATCTTTTACAAATTGCTGAAATGCACGATCGGTATCTTTGTGCTGTGTTTGAACTTTAATTTTTTCACCGTCAGCATCTATCACTAAGTCCAACACATTTATACCGGGGGTTACATGGTGTTTCCTGATTTCTAACTTAAGTTCATTAACTTCCATCGAGTTTATCTCCAAGTTGCTTGTTACTTTGTAAGGTTTTGAGACCTCAGTTTTTATCATTTCAAGGGGGTAGGGTCAAGTTGGATTTATAGACGTTAGCTTCTGTTTATTGGTTTATGAGTTTTGTTAGAGCAGCATAGATTCATCCAATCAAATTACTTGCCAAACGGTCTCACCCCACTATTGAACAAGATAAGTAGCCCCTCAATGTATTAAATTTCAACAATTATAGACTCCGTGCTGATCCCATATAATTTTCTACCTATTGTTGGTCCGTACGCTTAGTTCCAGCTTGCTCCTGACCCAACTAGAATATAGAATAGGCTCGGGACGAGGCAGGCTAGGTTTTTAAATTGTAGGACGACGATATGAAATTATTAGTAAATGGAAAAGAAGAAACTGTTTCCCACATGGGAGAAACGCTGGGAGATTTGCTTCTTCATATAGAGAAGGAGGGTGTACCACAGGGGAATGTTGTAAGATCCATTAAAATTGATGGAGAAAAATCTTCTCCTGATTCACCCGAGGCTCAGAAGACACCACTATCAGAAATCTCAACCTTAGAGGTAGAAATTTCTACCCTGTCGGACATTATTAATAAAAATATAGAGAATGCAGATGCTTATCTAATACGATTGATCCCAGGTATAGAAAAATCTGTCGAACTATTCAGAGTGGGCAACGAGCAAGAGGCCAACAAGTTTTTTATCAATATAATAGATGGAATGGACTGGCTTTCTCAGGTGTTAGATATGATTTTGACAGCAAAAGCAATATCTCCAGATACGGTTTTTGACGGCAAAAGTATTCAAGATCGGCGGGCTAGCTTAGTGGACTTTACACAGCAAATGGTGGATGCCAACAAAAATCAAGACTGGGTACTGTTGGCCGACCTGCTCGAGTATGAAATCCTCCCTTATTATCAGGAGTGGTCCAACCTCCTCCCTCACTTTCGTTCGCATTAGATCTCAAGATAAACATAATAC
>JAPYPK010000155.1 GCA_029937655.1 Nitrospinaceae bacterium | reverse complement strand
AGAACACCTAAAATCAAACCTCCATAAAAAACCAACCCGCCTTTCCAAAACTTAAGAATTTCCAAAGGGGAGGCTAAAAAATATCGGTACTCGACAACAACATAAAGTAAACGCGCCCCAAGAAGAGCTGAAACCATAACGTAAAAGCAAAGATCTAGAACCTTTTGGGAGTCGAGCCCTTCCTTCTCCGCTCTCGAGGAAGCGAGAAGAATAGCAACCATAAAACCAGTCGCAACCAGCAATCCATATGTAAAAATCTTAAAAAAACCAAACTCTATCAGGATGGGATACATAAATTTTGAGGCAATTACAACGCTCTAAGTAAAAAGGCTAGTCCTGAACCGGTTCATTCGGTGGACTGGAAACTCCCGGGTTTTTGGGATAACCAAAAAACAGATCATAGATCATAAAACTGACCCCAATTGTAATACACGCGTCAGCAACGTTGAACGCAGGCCAGTGACTTCCCTTATAAAAAAAATCTATAAAATCGATCACTTCTTTATACAAAATACGATCGATAAGATTACCCACCGCCCCACTAAAAATCAAAATCAATCCAACTCTTACTGCCCGCTTATTCTCCGGTGACTGGTGAAAAATACTAAGAATAGCAATAATCGCTATTGTTGAAATGACGACAAAAAATAACACCTTGTATTCAGATTCGTGCCTAGCAAACAATCCAAATGCTACTCCAGGATTTCTAATGTGTGTAAGGTTAAAAAACCCTTCGACAATAGAAATCGAATAATGCATTGGAATATGAAGAGTAACCCAAAACTTAGTGACTTGGTCCAACATGATCAAAGTATTGGAGATTAGAAAAAGCTGCAGGTATTTATTTTTCAAAATATGTCACGCCCTCGTCTGTTCTAGGTTTTTGATACACCGAAAGCAAATCGTTGAATGCTCTCCCTTATTAGTACTATCTTCCTTAAAGTAATTCCAGCAGCGTTCGCACTTTTCTCCCCCCATGCGACTAACCCCAACTTCCAAACCTTTCATTTTCTCACTGGAGTAAACTTTGTCCTCATCGCCCAAAACATTGACTAGCTCAACAGAAGATACAATGAAAATAAATTTTAAATCCGAACACTCATCACCTAAAACAGAACTTACATTACTTGGCAACACTAGCTTCACCTGCGCATCCAAAGAGTGGCCAATCACCTTTTCACGACGACACAATTCCAGCGCTTTACTTACCTCGCTCTTCAACTCCGTCATCATATTCCACCTACAAATAAACTCTTCGTCAACCGACACATCAATTAAATCTGCAAATGAATTCATATGAACGCTTTTACCGTCAGAATGAGAAAAGTAAGACCAGACTTCTTCTGCTGTAAAGCTCAACACAGGTGCCATCAAACGAGTCATTCCAGTTATTAATTCATTTAAAACCGTTTGCCCCGACCTCCTCGCCTTAGATTTTTTCGGGTAGGTATATAGACGATCTTTCAGAATATCTAGATAAAAAGCACTAAGATCGACAACGCAAAAACTATAAAAACTATGGTAAAAAACATGGAACTCATAATTCTCGAAAGCCTTCATGATTTTCTCGTTCAACAACTTAAAACGATAAAGAATATACTTATCTATTTCTAAAAGATCCTCTGCTGGAACTGAATCGGATGCCAGATCAAAATCATATAAGTTGCCTAGAAGATACCGAAACGTGTTCCTGATTTTTCGATAAGCTTCAGTCAAACGCTTTAATATTTCCTGGGAAACACGGATATCTTCCCGATAGTTCTCAGACGCCACCCAAAGCCTTAGAATTTCCGCACCATATTGATCAATAATTTTTTGCGGTGCTATGACATTACCCGCGGACTTTGACATCTTCTTTCCCTTGCCATCGACAACATATCCATGGGTGAGGGCCGCTTTATAAGGGGCTTTAGCCCTCGTTCCTATTGATTCTAATAACGAACTATGAAACCAGCCCCGATGCTGATCGCTTCCCTCAAGATATAGGTCTGCTGGCCAATCCAGGTTGGGGTCACCCTCAAGAACAGCTGCATGGCTCACCCCCGAATCAAACCAAACATCCAAAATATCGTTCGTCTTGGAAAACTCCTTACCTCCACAGGGACAAGTCGTACCTTCAGGAAGTAGCTCTATGGAATTTTTTTCAAACCAGAAATCGGCTCCGTATTTTTTTACAAGATTGACAATATGAGAAAATACTTCTGGTGAGCGCAGCATCTCGTTACAGGAAACACAGTTAAATAACGTAATAGGAACACCCCATGCCCTTTGGCGGGAAATACACCAGTCAGGACGGTTCTCTACCATGCTAAAAATTCTATCTTCTCCCCAACTTGGTATCCACTTTATCTCCCTGATGGCATTAAGAGCCTTATCACGCAAGCTGTTGGTATCCATAGATATGAACCACTGACTTGTAGCTCGAAATATAATCGGTTGGTGGCAACGCCAACAATGTGGATATGAGTGATTCACCTTGTCGTCATGAATCAAAGATCCGTCTTCTCTAAGTTTTTCAACAATCAATGGATTGGCTTTTCTTACGAAGAGTCCACCAAATTCTGCAACTTCAGGTTTAAACACTCCCCCATCATCAACGGGGTTATATGTTTCGAGATTATATTTCTGGCCAACAACATAGTCCTCCTGCCCATGACCGGGAGCAGTATGGACACACCCTGTCCCCTGCTCTAAAGTCACATGATTACCGAGAACAACACGCGAATCTCGATCAATAAACGGATGTCGACAAATGACTTCCTCTAATTTTTTCCCCAAACAACTACCAAGTACCTTATGCTCATTGACATTCCACTCCGAAACTAGCTTCGGTAAAAGTTTTTCTGCGACCACGTAAACTTCACCACCAATTTCGACAGCCGAATACTGAAACTCAGGATGCAAACATACGGCAAGGTTTGCAGGTAAGGTCCATGGAGTAGTAGTCCATATCACAAAATTGACTTTTGCCGGATCGATATCACCTAATTGTCCATTCAAACCAGACTTAACGGGAAATTTGACATAAATAGTTGGAGATTGGTGATCTGCATATTCGACTTCCGCTTCCGCCAATGCTGTACGACATGAGGTACACCAATGTACCGGTTTTAATCCATTAAAAACTGATCCGTTTACCGCAAACTTCCCGAGTTCCTCTACAATCGCGGCCTCGTAAGAATAAGACATCGTAAGGTAAGGGTTCTCCCAGTCAGCGAATATCCCTAAACGCTTAAATTCATTCGCCTGAATATCAACAAACCTACCCGCATATTCGCGGCACAATTTACGGATCTCTGATTTTGAAGGGGTCTTCTTTTTTTCTCTCTGTTCCTTTGTTACTTGATGTTCAATAGGGAGACCGTGGCAATCCCACCCTGGGATAAAGGTGGCATCGTAACCTCGCATTGTCATGAAACGAAC
>JAPYPK010000154.1 GCA_029937655.1 Nitrospinaceae bacterium | reverse complement strand
ATTTCAAGTATGAAAGATGCACGTATGAACCCACACAAAAAAAAATTAGAACAAGAGTTCCCGGTTAAAACCACTCGGATATTTTTTGATCATGCTAAGGTTTCACCATTGCCTCGAAGGGTTCGCGATGCAGTAAACGGCTTTACTAATGATGCCTGTGAGAATGGAACGAAAAATTATAAAAAATGGATGGAGGAAGTAGAAAGAGTACGCAAAAAATTTGCTTGGCTCATAAATGGAGATGTTGATGAAGTGGCATTTGTTAAAAATACATCAGAAGGAATTTCTATTGTCGCGAACGGGTTAGATTGGAGCCCAGGCGATAATGTGGTGATTCCGGACATTGAGTTTCCTGCCAACGTTTACCCGTGGTGGAACTTGAAGCGTTTTGGAGTGGAGACACGTATGGTGAAGTCAAAGGGTGGTCGTGTAGTGTTTGATGACTTGATTGAGCAAACCGATAAACGAACACGTATTGTGTCCGTTAGTTCAGTCGAGTGTAATAGTGGTTTTAAAAACGATTTGAATCGAATAGGTTCATTTTGTAGAGAAAATAAAATTCTATTTTGCGTCGACGCTATTCAGAGTTTAGGAGTTTTAGAAATGGATGTGAAACGCAACAACATTGATTTTCTCTCCGCTGATGGTCACAAATGGATGTTGAGTGTTGAAGGGTTAGGCGGTTTTTATATTTCGAAAAACGTGTTAGAGAAAATTTATCCAGTTACCGTCGGATGGGATAGCGTGGTGGATGCATGGGATTTTATGAATTATGATTTTACTTTTCGCCCGGATGCCAAACGTTTTGAGGAAGGTAGTTTTAATACTATGAGTATTTACGCATTTGGCGCAGCGCTTGACTTGCTGCAGGAAACAGGGATTGATTCGATTCAATCCAGTGTCCTATCCCAGGGAGATTACTTGATGGAAGGTTTACAAAAACGGGGGATTAAAATATTAAATTCAAAAGTTCAAAAGGAAAGATCGGGGATCATATCTTGTGAGCTGAAAGCTGAACCGAAACAATTTTCCACTTATATGCTGGAGAATAATGTGTCTTTAACAGTGCGTGATGGGTTAGCTCGCCTTTCGCCGCATTACTATAATAGTAAGGACGAAGCCGATCGATTTTTTGATTTACTGGATAGTTTCTTGCGAGCTGGCAGCCGCGGTTGAGTAAACTTGTCGAGTTTACTCTAAAGAAAAACCGAGGTGTGAAATTCAGTTTGCGCTGATGGTGGTGACGAAGCTTGAAAGGTTTTCTTTTGTAGTGAATTTTTCAGCAAGTACGCGGGCATCCTTTTTAGAGCTGAATTTATTCATGTGAACTTTAAACAGTGGTACACCACCTTTCACTTCGGAATTGATGTGGGCTCGATACCCTTTTTCTGATAAGTTGCTGACCATTTGGTTGGCGTTTGACTCTGTTCTATAGGCACCCACCTGAATCGTATAACGAGGCGGATCGCCTAGATCTCTTAGAGTTGATTTTGGGCCCGACGTATTTGCCGGGATCATAGCGAGAATGTCCGACTGGTCCAGGTTTCGAGCTTGTGGTCCTGGCGTCACAGTTGGCAAATGCTTTTTTCTAGGCACCCAGTTGATGTTATTCAGAAGTGTTTCTTCAGTATTTGGTGCAAATCCTTGTCGGATTGAGGTTAGTCCTTTTTGAGAACTCCTTTGAGTTTTGCTAGGAAAAGGAAGTTTAGTATAAACTGCGGAATCTTTAGTCCACTCGGTTTCCAGGGCATTGAGCGTTTTAATTTTATCAAGGTCACTGGTTGTTATTGAGGCAATCAGAGGTTCTTCAAAAGTTTCTTTTTTTTCTGCATCCTCTGGGTTTTTAACGATTGCGGTCAGCTTTTCCACGAGTTGGGAGGTTAAACGGTGCAGGTTGAGCTTGTTAGTTACGAATTGGATCGGCCCTAGAACGGCTGATGAAATGCCAGTCGGAATCTTAGCAATGCCTTGATAATCTTGCTCGATTTGTTCCGCACGCCATAAAATTTCTCCTGTTCGCGTGTCAACTAATTGCGCAGAGACTCCGATTTCTATTGAAGAGTGGACGATAATGTAAGTGCGTTCAACTTTGTTGACACGGCTAATCAATACAGTGTCGGCACCAAGAATCTCAGCGAATCGCATTGGGTTTATTTTGAGAAAATCTGCTGGATTGTTCAGGCCATGTTTTTTAAGAAGACCATCCACAACATAGCGTTCGATAAGATTAAAATTAGATTTCTTGAGGTGAGCGTAAAGTCCACGACGGAGCATCTTCGCTGTTTCTTTCTGGTCTTTTTTTATAATTTCGACAGGAAGGATCGCCACAGACTGTTGTTGCTCAGAGACATGATTTAAGTTTCCCGCCACTTTAGACTTTAAACTGGTTGTGCAGGCGGTGAATACTAAAGTCAGAATGAGAACAATCGCGACTTTAACAGTGTGTCCAAAGCTCGGTGTAGGGAGAAAAAAGTTAGTGTTCATTTTTTCTCCGCTAGTGTTTGTGTTTCTTTAACGGCCAATGCTTTTTTGTAGAACTTCTTTGCAGTCAAACCTTCTTCATTGGACAAGCTTGTAACGATCAGTGCGTTATCAATTTTATCTCCACTCATAACTCGGTAGCTTCCCGTGTAAAGACCCGGTGAGACTTCCTTCATTGGTATTCCTGTTTTGAAGTTTCCAATATCGAAGTGACCAACTAAATCGGATTCTCCTTTCATGCTCACGTAGATAAGGTCATTGTGCCGCAATTTATAATTTCCCTTGATATTCGTTTCAACGGATGCGATTTGGGGTAGGCGAACTTCGTTATGACGTAAGCTTGCGGGGTCGGGGATTTTCGAAAGTATTTTAAGAGCAAAGGTTTCCGCAATCTGATGGTAGGACTCGCTTGTCCTAGAGTTGTCTGCTTGGTCTTTAATCATGTCTATCAGTGAGGGCGTTGCAATGCCAGAAGAGTCAATTTCATTGTGTGTAGTGTCCCATAGTATTGTGTCTGTCCGTAAGTCGATCATTTCTAACTTTGCTTCGATACTTGTTTCAGCGTAAATTCCAGCAGTGAAGTTGGTGGAGTTTATAACGTGCCCTCGGATGACCGCGTCGACCTTAAGAACTTTCATCAATTGGCCAGTGGAAATATCATCAACTGTAACACCCGCTTTCATTATTGGTCCTAATTTTAAATCGACTATGTTAAGTGGCATATCGTCGTATCCCAAGTAACTAAAGTAATTTAAAAATGCTTTACGTAGAATTGAGTGAGTGTCTTCGTTTTCCTCAACCGCAGAATCGAAAGAGAAAGGAAGTATAGCTACGGATTTTGGGTAATCCCAATTGTTACCAGCCTCGTGATGAATGTCAACCCTCGCTTTGCCGCAGCCAGTACTAACTAAAGCTATTAGAATGAGGGTAACTGCACACGCAAATTTTTTATTTA
>JAPYPK010000021.1 GCA_029937655.1 Nitrospinaceae bacterium | reverse complement strand
TAGCAGTTAATTAGGAATTGGAGACGACAGTTTTTCTTGGGGGTGAATGTGCGTGATCCAAAACGCATTTTAGAAAAAATTCTTGGTGATGGGAGGGATCTTGATCGGCTTGAAGCAACCGGTGAGTCACTGGAACAGTTGACGGAGATCCTGCGTGATGTGGTTAGGTGTCGGCGCACACGGCAATGGATCACGGATAATTACGGTATTGATATTGTCGTTTCGCCAGCAACTTTTAGCCGTCTGCTTGAAATACCACAGATCAATTTTATAGAAAATTCAAACCGTATGCTGGAAGTAGATACTGTTTCCCTCAAAAAAACGAGAAACTTAGATGATCCAGTTACTATTGGTAACCTAAATGCTGTATTAAGAGAGCTTTACCGTAACCTAGAATCGATCCAGGGTCGACTGGATAATGAATACCCCGCTCTTTTACTAATCAATGAGATGCGCACCGAATTAATCGATCTGGTGGCTCAACAAATAAACTCTATGAAAAAGCTTAACGGAAGGTTGACGGGGTACATACTGAACCTGGGTAAAGTAAAATCCATTGAACATAATTTTGAGAACCTGTTTCCCAGGTCGATTCAAGCGGGTCCCTTGCGTAAGATTTTGCCGGTCGTGAAAAAAGAAATTGAGTTTTATCAGAAATGCAGTGAAATGAACAAACGCTGGGAAGCCGTCGGAATCGATCTATTCCAAGTCATTCGTGAGGGTGGTCTTACCAATTTGAGGGAAAACGTTCAGGAATTAGGAAACCTGCTGTGGAGTATTGTTTACAACCAAAGACCGTTGGGGCAGAGTTTAACAATCTTAGGAATCGATTTTACTGATACCAGGAGTTTGTTTGATCCCAACCGTGTTAATTTAAATAATGTTTAAATATACTTTACTGTCTTTGGCCTAATTATTGGTGTGTACTGCAGTTGGTACTACGCTTTGACCTGAAAGCCTTCGACTTTATCCAAAAGCAAGTGCTTTAAAGTTGTCTTTTCCTGCGCTGTACAGAGTGCTTCTTTTCCCTGTTCTTTGATCTTGTTATACCTTATGTCGAGCCTGGTAAGGTTCGTGAAAAGCGGCAGGAACTTGGCTAGGTATACAGCTCCTTCGTCAGTGATGTCATTATCGGTTAAATTGAGGTTTTGTAGACTGAGGAGATTATCAGAGACTGCAATGTATTTAACCCCTTCATTTCCAATTTGGTTGTAGAAAAGGTTTAATGAAGTAAGGCTTACTAGTACTTTAGATTGAGCTAAGAATTTGACTCCCTGGTGGCCTATGAGATTAGTCCCCATATTAAGAGATGTGAGATCCTTTAAAAACTCAAACTTTGAAATATCTTTAGCCCCGTATTCTTTAATATAACCAGCTGTTATATCAAGAGTTCTTGCATCCTTACTTAAGTTTGCTCGAACTAGTTGCTCAGTTTCAGAAATAGACTTGGTGTAACCTTTAGCTTCCTTATTGCCTTCGTAATGCATCTTACATCCTCAGAGTATTTTTTTGTGATGACGCTATTATACATTTCGCTGGCCACTTGGGCAACAATCATACTCAGCTGTGAAGTTTATCTACCATTTGTTGATTTTCAGAAAACATAAAATTAGGTCCGGAAGGACGGATTTCATTTGCTTTTATTGAGAAATATTTTATGATTAGTGCCATTCAGAGCGCTAAGATAACCGACAGAAAGGGAGTTTTGGGATGGGTAAGTTATATCAATCCGACTTGGAAATGAGTCTTGGAAACAATGTGATTGTGACACAGATGACTCAGGCGGTTAACTGGGCGCGGAAGTACTCTTTTTTTATTTATCCGTTCATTACTGCGTGCTGCGGAATGGAGTTTATGTCTGTGGCCGGTCCAAGGTACGATCTAGATCGTTTTGGCGCAGCATTCCCTAGGTTTTCTCCACGCCAGGCAGACCTGCTAATGGTGGTGGGGACTATCAGCCATAAGCAGGCACCCATTCTGGTTAAAGTTTACAACCAGATGACAGAGCCTAAGTGGGTAGTTGCTTACGGGGTTTGTACAGTCTCCGGTGGTTTTTATGACAATTACACCACTGTGATGGGGATAGATACCATTATTCCGGTGGATCTTTATATCCCAGGGTGCCCACCACGTCCCGAAATGGTGATTGATGGATTGATCAACCTTCAGCAGAAGGTTCAAGGGGAGACTTTACAAGATCATGTGAAAGGTCCCTCGCCTGTAACTCCTGCGGCGCGACTTTGAGTTTAAAAGTTTTTCTCAACATTCCCTTCTACACCTAATGATGTGCTCAGGAGTTCTTTTTTGCTTGGTCTAGTAAGAGCATCTTTTTAATCCATTTCCCAGCGGCTTCTCGTTCAATTTTACTCATACCCTTATAGTGGATCATTTTTTGGACCCCTTTAATTTTTGACAACACGTAAGAGTTGAAATCTTCTCCCTCTGTGCTTTGCAGATTAATTTCTCCGTCCGATTTTATAAATTTTTTTTTAAGATATTCGAAGTAAAGTCGCAGGTGGATTACGGGGTCTTTAATCATCAATTGATTTTGGATGAACAAAAAAGCTTCCTTTTTACGATTAATTTTGTAACCCAGCCGTATGTTGTCTTTGTTATTCATTTGTAGATCAAAAAAACTAAATGCTTTTCGTCGGGTTTCCTTCGATACCCCCGAACTGGGGATTGGAAACTGCTTTGCCGCAACGATTTCCAAAAGTAGAGCGGGGTTGCCTGTTTGCTCACTGAGGTAGGCAAGTTCTTTTGGATAATTTCGATTTAATCGTGAGACCTTGTTTAATAAAGGGGCAATTATATTAATCGCTTGCCTTAGGCGCGTTAGCTGATCTTCATTAAATGGAGCCAAAAACCATTGAGTTTCTTTTGGGACAAAGAGTTGTTCCCCGATAGGACGTGCGTAAAAACTATTCAGCATTTCAGAAAAATTTTCAATGAAAAAGGTTTTGATTGTGTCCTCAAAATAAGGAAAATTTAGAAGTAAAAAACGGGGATCGGAAATAATATTTAGACTGTAGGCTTCCAATTCGTTGGCTAGGCCAATAAATTTTTGGGTGAGATGAAGAGATTCGTGAAGGTGTGTGGCTTCCCGGTATGCCTTGCTATCAATTAAAATAGCGGCGGGTGAAATACGAATGGTATCAAAGGTAGTATGGGCTAACTGGCTGGGCGCGAGTAACCTATCAGACCAAGATTGAATAATATACTGGCGAAGCGGTATCTCAGTTAGTTCCGGTTGCATTATTTTGAGTTTTGCTAAAACCCTGCGCATCCGATCTGCGGCTTTCAAATGTAGTGACTCTCCTTTATGACATTTTACACATCCCAGTGAATGAAACCCCGGGATTGAAAAGACAACAGGGATTTCCTCTTGATGAAGTGAGATCGATACATTGAATTTGTCTGTAGGCGGGCTTTCGTCTGGAAGTGAATGGGGAAGGTGGGGTTGAATGAGCCTGTTAAGCTCTCCTACATCAGTGGCTACCAGGACACTTTCGGAAAAGAGGTTGGAAGGGTTGCAAAGCCAGAAAATAAGCACATAAGGAACAATGAGAAATCCTCTGGTCATGAGGGGGCTTTTACCCAATGAATTTCAAAATTATTTATCTAGAATATTCAAACGTTGCCAAACGGTTATTACTTTGCGGCCGTTACGATCTTCTTTGATCCCGTCCCAGACTGCAAGGGCAATCATGGTTGGGTCTTTGCGGATAAACGCGGTATCCCATTTCCCTGTTTTTAGCATATCGCGTAGAAACACAACGGTCCAAATACCATCTTTCCATTCACCATACCCTTCCACATTTTGCTTGTCAGGAGGCTGGGGTGTGATCGTACCGAATCCTTCGGCGTTAAGTTCTTCAACAGCATTTTCTGAGGTTAGGTTAAGTTTTGCGACTGGATTGGACATGACACCACCAAAGATTAAGGCATCCATATCTACGTCACCTGCATATTCTTGGTCCCCTTCGGCTTCTAGTGTTTCTTCTAGGCCAGATTTCCAGTGCCAGATATTGACCGGTTTGCCACGATTGCCCATCCCAAAAAAAGGTTCATTGTGGCCGTGGGTGTGCAGGGTGACATTGCCAAGGGCAAACTGAACCGCTGCACCATCACGAAAAAAATCTTGGTTCAACTCAGAAAATGTGTTTTTAGTTGGGTCCTCCCACTTTAACCGGACAGCAAGTTGTTCGCCATTGTTTACGGAAGCAAAGTTGATGACCTCGATTGCGTCACGACGAGCGGATAGGGGACGTAATACCAAGTTCGTCGATTTGACCCCGTCCCAGATTGGGCTGTTAACATCCGTGTTTAACTCGAAGTCCTTTCGAAATGAAAAGACATCTGTTTCAAATTCAGCTTTTTTAAATTCTCTGGTGAACTGGGAACGAATATAATGAACCAATGCCCAGCGGTCCTGTTCCGGCAGGTGCGCATAGGAACTCATCGGGGTGCCATCAAGGCCAGTACTCACGGTTCGAAAGATATCTTTTGCCTCAAAACCACCTTTATAATAGCCAGGAACGGTGATATCTTGCACAAAGACTGCATGCTTCCAGGCATCCAGTAGCGATTCTGCTAGTCGTCCGTCACCGCGTAATGATTGACCGTGACAGACATCACACTTATGTTTAGTGAAAAGTTCTTTACCCTTGGCGATTAATTGTGGAGTAACTGGGGGCGGCTCGTTTATCGTAATTTTTTCACCTTGGGGTTCCTTGCTAAATCTCGGTGAGAAGTTTTTGATTAGATTGATAAGAGCCCAAGTATCTTGGGCCGATAAAGCATCACCCCAAGCAGGCATAGAGGTTCCAGGTACTCCCTTGATAATGGTCCTATACAAGTCCTCATCCCTGGGGAGGGTGCCCGTCGGTGTGGATCGGAATTTGAAGATCCCCATTCGAAAATCCCGTGGCCAAGGATAAAGGTAGTTGGTTGCGGTACCGCCGCCATTACCGTCCTTCCCATGACAGAAGACGCACATATGTAGGTAGATGTTGCGCCCTCGGGCAAGCAAACCCTCTTCCTGCATCGCTTCAGGTTTCTTTGCCCCTAAATCGCTATGAGATCCGCGGGTGCGAAATAAATCGCCATCACCGTCATCATGGTGGTGGTGCTCCATGGGTTTTTCGTCAACACGGTATTCACTGCCTGATAGGGGTGCTTTATCACTGTGATGTTCATGGCCACTTTGTGATAGGGCATAATTCGGAAGAAGCAATAAAAGTAGAAGTACGGCTAATGTGGGAGAAAAAAAACTTATAGACCGATTCAGTTTGATTCGTATTTTGCAAAGTAGCGCCATAACGGGTACCTTCGGATCAGGGCGAACCATCTAAGATTCATAAATTTTAGACGAATTATGGATCGCCACGCATGTTAAATTATAGGTTATTGTATTGACAATCGCGGCATTATTTTAAATGTGTAATTTTTTTATAATTTTTTAATCATTACTTTTGAGAAAATTTTCCTCGAACCATTATAACGCCCTGATCTAAGTCTCCCATGTCTTTAAGGTTGAAATACTCTTCTTTAAAACCGAGTCCAAAGTACCAGGCGTTTTCGAGCCCTCTTTCAGTATTCGTCCACAAATAATAACTACCCCCGTTTTTGAATGGTTCTGGTAGTCCAATTCTTTCGCCATCTTTGCTTTTGATAGGGCGAGACGGGTCGTACAAACTTTTCAACTCCATTAGGGTCGGGAGCCTCCAATCACCAAACCCGGCAAACTTCTCAGTATTTTTTAAATCTATATACTCAAGCGCCTGATACCAATTCATCCCTTGTTTAAGGTCGTGGTATGAATCGGCACGTTGCCATAATAGGCCAGAGTTTTGATCTGCGATGGTCCCATTCCCTTGATCAATGTATCGAGCGGCCCACGCTGAACTTAGAAATGTTGTACCCGTTATAATAACAAGGGCAATTACTGCCCCAAAGTATTTCAGTTGAAATAAAATTTTCATTTGTTTAAGAGTAAAAATTATTTTTTCTACTTCAGCACGATCACAGTGAACTAGTAATTTATGATGTGTTGAATTGCTGATTATACAAATATATATAATCAAATGCTACGAATAGTGCCGTTATACTATTACAAACATATTTGCAATAAGGGGATCTAGACTTTAGAATCCCGACAGTCTTAGATCTATTAACTTTGCCCTGCGGAGACTGCTAATTGACTACCACCCTGATGCAAACCATAACTGATTTCGTGAGTACTTTGCCGCCTTTACTTCAAATGCTGCTGGGAGTTTTTGTAACCATTGGTTTTTTTAGGTGCTTTATGGCAGTTGTCGATTTTATTGAAGATAGGCGAGAGGGGGGAAAATAGCTAAAATTGTGCAAAAAAAATAGCCTGCATCTTTAAACCGTAGCAATTAACCCAACTAAAAAACCCCGCCTGTTAAAGCGGGGTTTTTCATTACGACAGGGAGTTTCCGTTGGTTTCTGCTAGCAGGAACCAACGGAAGCTCCCTTTATCAAATGATTAGACAAAGGATCACCTCCTTTTTCATCCAAGGGAACCGTATCCACGCTTGAGACTCCCCTGGCGTCCACATGCGCGTTAGCATATTTCATATCGTGTTAATTTTATTAGAGATTTAAAATCTAAACCATTCACTTAGATTTTACCAAGCACTCCTGCTCGAGTTCTTTGCTCACAATAAAATCGCATTTTTTTGGATCCTTCTTCACTATGGCATAGCAATAGGCCTGAATATCTCGATTAAGAATCAAGGTGCAGTAGTATGTACTGTGGTCTTTGTGTTTGAAGCGGTTCTCAGGGTTCTTAATAGGATTTAAAGCCAGGCAAAGGTGACGTTTATCTGGAGCCGGTATTTTCCCGGTTGCTTTTGCAGCAGACGACCATGCAGCTTGTGCGCGTGACATTTCTTCCATTGGACCTACCCCGTCAACGGTCTTAACTTCTGCCCCACCTGGTCGTCCTTGCCGGACTTCTGTGGATTCCGCATCACATAGCTTTGGGTCTGGAATCTCTACAGCGGCCCATAATGATGGCACGAGTGTCCATGATGCAAGGAATATCGTAAGTAACCACCCTTTGGTTCCAACTCGCATTGTCTCCTCCTTAAACATAGGCTTTGGATTTTTTAAACTAAACGGTAGTCTGTAAATCATATATTTCTTAAAGAATAAACCATTCTTCCTTCCACATTGCAAGTCTTAAAAGACTGTTATGTTTTGGTTTTTGGAAGCAATACTTTAGTCTCAAATCTAATTTTATTAACGTGTTGAATGTAAACAATTTTACAGCAAAAATACTTTCTATATTTGAGTCAAGGTTTTATTCATGTGATAGGTCTTAACAATAGATATCAAACTAAGTGTGGATCTAAATGATGGTAATGTAAGACCAACTGATCTTAGAGTTAGGAAAATTTAAGTACAACCGATAAATAATTATGCAGTAGGGGCAACCTCAAAATTTTATCAGATCTAACTTTATTGATAAGTCTTGAATCGTTGCTGCTGTAATGAATGCTTTAAAGTTTAGAAACAAAAACTTTTTTTATAATGTATTAGGATTACCCTGGTAGATGAAAATTTTATCTAATAAAGAATTTAAGATTACTTTAGGTCTAATTATTTTTGCTGCGGTCCTTAGGATACCCACCCTTGGAAGTCCTCTTATTGAGGATGAGGCGATCTCTTTTAATCGCTATATAGATATACCTTGGCAAAACTTGATTCTTGGTTACCAAGATACGAATCAACACACGCTTTATCTTTTGATTTCAAAATTTTTTATTTGGGTTTTCGGTGAAACGGAAATAGTTTACCGATTTCCTTCTCTTCTTTTTGGTGTTTTATCAATTCCTCTAATATATAGACTTGGGATGAAAATGGAGTTCCCGTGGTCTTCCGCGTTACTTTCCTCGGTATTAATGGCCTTATCTTGGCCGCATCTAAAGTATTCGATGGAAGGTAGAGGTTATGGAATAACAGTATTCTTAGTCCTGTTGGCAACACTTTCAGCGATTCAGTTTCTAAGCAACCGGCGTTGGGTTTGGGGTGGCGCATTGATAGGCTCCGGGTTTGCGATGACGATGGCTCTTCCAAGTAATTTGTTTTTTTTAAGTGGGTTAACGGTATTTACGGTAATAGTTGGATGCCTAGAGCCGAAAGAAAGCCTGTTTAACATTAAAAGGTTATTTTATTTGGTCATTCCTCAACTACTAATGTTTGCCTTAGTTGCTGTTTATTTTCTAGTTATTTATGAACAGCTTAAATATGGAAAGGATGTTCAGCCTTTAGCTTTGGACGGAGCGCGGGTGAAAGGGATTGCAGAGTTCCTTGTTGCCCCGTGGGGGATCTGGTTGTATTTGTTTTTTGCTATAGGTGCCTGGAGATTAAAGAGAATAAAGGAGAAGGCAATTTTCATGTCTATATTTATTGCTCCTATGGTCCTGACGCTTATAACGGGAGTGGTAGGGTATGCTCGCATTTATATTTATTGGCTTCCTTTTGTTCTATTTCTTTCTGCTCATGGAATGATTGAAATAATTTCTTGGTTAAAAAAACAGATAGGAAACCTGGTTTATGGGTTAGGAGTGGGGTTGGTTTTGCTTTTGCTATTTCCCCCGGCAAAGCAAATCATTAAATACTATGAAGATAGGGGCAAGGGTTCTTTGGTAGTGGCAGGACCCAATGCTACGTTGTCTGAAGCAACTAAGATGGCGGTTTGGGTGGACGAAAACATTCCAGCAAACAACCTTGTTGTTATCAGTGCTGGCGGTCCAGAATCAAGCGTATTGACTAAGTATATGAAGAAAAAAGTTCTGAAGCGAATGACCTATTTTTCTCGCGGCGGGGAATTAAAGAAAATTATTTTTATTGCTCATCAGGATATGCCTCCAGATAAATATCCGTTTATTCCTATGGTTCAAGAGCGAGTACTTAAACTTTCTTCGAGTGTGTTAAACAAAATATACTCGATTGGTAGCCTTGGTGTATATGAGCTTAATTTAAAGGTGGAAAAATTAATTCCTCCTATTTTTGATCCGGACTATGAGGGTAAAGTCGGTAATCCAAATATACCGGAAGTCAATATCCGGCAAATTGAAAGGCCCAGAGCGGTGGGGGAAAGGGCCCTTCTTATCGAGAATAACTCTGGAAAGGCAATGGATATAATTTCTCCTATAGTCAAAGGAGTGGATATTACAGAAGATCATGCCTACCTTTTATATGTTTTTATTACAGACTTTCAACCACTTAAAAATGTGTATGTTCACCTTGCGGAAAAGAAAGCGTGGCCGCCGACTTTAGGATATTTGAATCCATTTTTGGGTCTATTTAACGTAACTGGACAGAATGATGTTTGGAATATTTTTTATAGTTTGTCTCCTTTGTCCAAGGGGAGGCATTATTTCCAAGAGCGAATTGGAGTTCAAAAAGGAAGGAACTATTACGACGGGTTACAATCATACCTTTTAACCAAGTGATGGCGGTCAGTTTATGTTGGGAAGTATGACACAATGAGAAATATTCCTTCAGAGGAAAGATGGCTTTTGAGAGGATCGTGATTATGCTGGGTAATCGAGGGGTTAAAGTTGTTGTTGCCTTTGTTGGGATAGTGCTATGGCTTTTGCCTCAAGAAGTGTTAGGAGAAGAGGTAGAGATAAACAATCGACTATCGTATATCTCTAAGATTGTTGGGGCAATAGAAGGTTCTATTATAAAAATTGAAGGGGATGTTCGCTTTATAAAAAGAAAGACAGAGAAGACGATTGCTGAAGCACATTTATCAGAAAAACGCCTAGATAATTTGGAAGAAAAAATTAAAAGTGTAGAGAACCTGCTTAACGTCATTGCTGTAGAGGTTGCAAAAATAAACGATAGTATGAAAAATGTTAAAAAAGATTTGGAGGGTCTTGTTCGTGGATCTTGCCGCAATTCAATTTTATGCAAGCGAAAAAAATAAAGGGCCCATCGTTTGACAACCAATTCGATTACAGTAGGTGAAAGAGTTATTAAACCCTGCCGAATTTTCTGTATAGGAAAAAACTATACAGAGCACATTAGGGAATTGGATGACTTTGATTCAACGCTTCAATCAAAAAACGAGAAACAGCCAGTTGTTTTTATGAAGCCTACAACAAGCATTGTTTCGCCTGGAGAATCAATTCATGTTCCTTCGCATGGGAATGTCTTGCATCACGAAGTCGAAGTAGTGGTTTTGTTGAAAGGTGGTGGAAAAAATATTTTAATCGAAGATTCGTTGTCTTGTGTTGCGGGGGTGACACTTGGATTGGATCTCACATTGCGGGATGTGCAGGTCGAGGTAAAAAAAAAGGGACACCCTTGGGAACTTTCAAAATCTTTTGACCATAGTTCGCCGTTGGGGTTAATGCGTCCTTATGATGACTCATTTGATTTATTCGATATTCCGTTTGCATGTTTTGTGAATGAGGAAAAACGTCAAGAAGGAAACACAAAAGACATGCTTTTTTCTATTCCCAAAATCATTTCTTTTTTAAGTACCGTATGGAAATTAATGCCTGGCGATCTGATATATACAGGAACCCCCTCAGGTATTGGCGTTATTAAGTCGCGTGATGAAATCAGCTTAAATAGCCCCATTCTTGGGCGATTCGCATGGACTGTTTTTTGATGTGATTAGCGCCTGCTTGTTTTATTAAGAGAATCAATATTTAACCCTAAGTAGATGATAACTTGTTTGGCAGTTTTGTGGATTAGTTCCGCTGTTGCAAACCCAATTCATGGGGAAATTGGATTCGATCAGTTTCGTCAATTAAAAACTCGAGAAATCCAAGAGCACCTAAGACTTGTCCAAGAAGATCCATTGGATGCAATTGAATACTTTAAGCTCGGTTTGGCATACATGGCAATGGGGCGTCACAAGAAAGAAATTGATGCTTACCTTGAAGCGATACGCCTTGATGCCAATTACGCGAAAGCACATTTCAACTTAGCTATGGCCTACGATATATTAAAAAATAACGAGGCTGCTATAAGTCATGCTAGAAAGGCGGAAGTTTTGTATGGTGAGAAAAGAAAGCACCGCCAAGTACGCCAAGTACGTAGGTATTTGAATATTTTAAATGAAAAATATAGATTTTTAAAACATAAATAAACACATTGATAGAAGGCTATGGTGATTCCACGAAATGAATCACTTTGAATAGATTCATGTCATAGGTAAAGGAAGAATACCTGATATTTATCATGGTATGATGCTTCTCATGAATAAAGATTACGAACCTTTAAAAACACGCCTAAGAGAAATTAATAAGTTGCTGGACTTGGACGAGCAAGCTTATTTTGGTCCACTGGTCGAAAAATTTTCTGGTAATACGTCAGAGTTTCAACGTATTATGCGCGACCTAGGAAAGTTTGGTCCTAAGATTTCTGCTGGATCAAAATTCGAAGTTTACCGTGAGGTTCAACACCTTTTTCACAATGCAGCTCCAAAAAAATAGCCAGAGCAGCTTATGGTTGACGTAGCGGTGCACATCATTATCCATGGTAAGGTTCATGGAGTGTGTTTTCGTGCGTCGACTCAGATTAAGGCTTTGGAGCTTAACTTGATAGGGTGGGTTCGCAATTTACCGAGCGGAACAGTTGAGGTTCATGCGGAAGGAAGTCGAGATTCACTGGATAAGCTTATTAAATGGTGCCAAAAAGGTCCTCCCTCAGCGAATGTCTCTCGATGTGACCTAGATTGGGTAACCCCTCAGAGTATGGATAAGTTTAGGATACTTTGATTCTTCTGAATCAGATAAGATCCAAAACTGGTTGATTGAATTCATTCAAGACTAATTTCTAGAAAAATGATTTTTTTGGGGTTATTGTTTTGGTCCCCTGAATTGGATTTCGACATCCATGACTTCTGACTCTCGTTTTACAATGAGTCTGGCCCTATGACCTACATCTAACCTCCTTAGTTTGTCCGTTAAGTCTTCAATATCGTTCAGTTCAGCCCCATCAATTGCCAGCAGTAGATCGCCATCTTTCAGGCCTGCCAGTTCTGCGTTCGAGTTTGCCAAGACTGATTTGATCCGCACGGTATTTTTACTGTTCTCCAAAACCACTCCAAGCTTAACTTTGTTGTCTGGGAGAATCTTATACGGAATTTTCCAGGCGTAGTCTCCTGAGTAGAGAGGGATAGAAACGTGTTGTACATCCATTTCTCGATCTTTTAACTCAGCTGGGAGTTCTGTTGCAGTTGGAAGGACTATAGAGTACGAATGAGGGACTCGGCGAAAGGCTCGCTTGGGTATTCCAAATCCATATTGCACATGAAATCCCCCAGCTAAAATAACGAGCTTTGAATTTATGTTACTCGGGTCTATCAAAAAATCTGCTACCGTCTGGGCCATTGTTTCTTCCCAGAGCAGAAGCATTCGGTAGGGTTTTTCCATTGCCTGATGTCCACCAAAGATAGACATGGAAAAGGGGCGGTGGTAACGGTCATTAAAATCTATTTTAGGGAGATTGTTTTGGTCCGATGGTTTGTTACTTCGAAACCGATCTTCTGTTTCTGTAGAAGGCTTAAGGCCGATCAGCGGGACATGATTTTTATTTATAAAATCAAATATAGGTTTATATAATGCATATCCGTCCCCCCAGTTTTTTCTGAATAATTTTTTAAATTGATCTAACGAAAGCTCTCCGATGTTCCATCTGTCAAGATCCTGTTGCGCAGATCGACGAAACATTTCCATTCCGACTGAGATTTTATCGGGGAACCTTCTCGTTAAATCCATAATAATTTCAAGTTGTGCCCTATGAGCCTCGATGTTGTCATGAGTCTCGCCAATATAGATCACATTGGAAGAGGAAATAGCATTCTGCATCTGGTCGAAGTTTACCTTTAAACCAGTGGGAAGATGAAGAATGTCATTATTTTGCAAATCGTCAAGGGGAAGATAGGGAGAACCAGAGTGAGGAACAGCATATTCTTCTGCAACTGCTAAATTTATAGAAAATAATAGGAACAAGGCTACAACAAACCGGGTGGTTAGAATCATATTGTAGGTAGATTAGGTAGTGTGTTGTTTGAATCAAAATGTTACTGCTCTAACTTAGCATACAAAGAAAAATATAATCACGTGGGGAAAAATCTATTTGAATTTGTTACAGCAGACTTGACTTATTTATCATAATCATTCAGAATCCCCGAACCGAACTATATATGCAGTGGAATTTATGCCACTGGTTTTAATGTGTTAGTATTTTAAAGGCTTAAGAGGGGAGGGGATATTTTTTGGAGGTTACCGTATATCAGAATCAAGTAGAGAGAGCGTTGAAAGTTTTAAAGCGCCAGTTGACTAAAGATGGTTTGCTTAAAGAGCTTAAACGCAGAAGATTTTACGAAAAACCGTCGCTTAAAAAGAAACGAAAGCAGAAAGAAGCAAAGAAGAAGAGAAAAGCGGCAATGAGGAGATCAAATTCTTTCTTCAGAATGTAGATGTGGTGAATAGTGAATTTTATTGCCGGATGAGTTTTTTAACTCATCCGGCTTTTTTTTTTAAGTTTTTGTCGTAGTGCTTCATAAAAGACTACTGCTCCAGCAGTAGAGGCATTCAGGGAATTCATTGAGTTTGCCATTGGGATTGATAATGTGAAGTCACAGTTTTTTTTGAGAAGAGGGCGAATTCCTTTCCCTTCGTTTCCAATCAAGAGCGCAACGGGCATATCAAATTTAAAATCATAGCAGGACGTTGTGCCTTCAGGATCGATTCCCACGATCCAGAACCCAGATTCCTTTAATTTTCCCATCGCGTTAGAAAGGTTGGTAACCCAAGTGATTGGCAGTTGTTCTATGGCTCCGGAAGAACACTTGGCCACCGTTTCGTTTAGTGGGGCGACCCGATGTTTGGGAAGTACCATCCCTTGAATACCCATCGCAACCGCGGACCGTATTATGGCTCCAAGGTTATGGGGGTCTTGAATTCCATCGGAAATAACTAGGATAGGATTAGTTGACTTTTCAAGTGCCCCCGAAATCAGTTCATGCAATTCCACCGTTTCCTTGTTGGAAAAATATCCAATTATCCCTTGATGGATATAGGAACGGTATCGTTTTTTAAACTCTTCTTTAGGGAGAGACTCTATCAAAGTATTTTTGGATTGGGCCAGTGATATTAGAGCTTTTAGGCGAGGATTGGTTTTCCCGCCTTCAAAGACAACTCGAAAACATTTACGTTTGGATACTTTAAGGGCCTCGGTGATGGGGTTTATACCGTAAAGAATGTCAGTTTGACCGTCGCGCATAATTTATCAACACCGTTGTTTAGATTTATAAACCAAAAGATTAGACCTCATACGATCATCAATCTGATGATAAAATTGAGACGCGTTGAAAGGTCTATAGCTTTATGCTATTTATATCTATCTAGAATAGGCTCTCCCAGAGGTTAGTAAACGTATCACATTCCCTTTATATTATCTTCAAATTAGAAGTCCGCGCAATTTTTAAGAACGACAAAAGTTTAAATTTATCAAGATAGACTTGCCCTAAATTATTAATTTATGAAGATTTCATTTAACAGAAACATAGCTGTATATTTTTTTAGCGGACTAGCTATTTGTATTTTTGCCACATTATTTTTTATCTATAGTCAATTAAGGGACGTAGATAACTTTAAAAGCATAATAGTGGAAAAACTAGAAGGTTTGACAGGAAGAAAGGTTGCTATCGATGAAGCTGAGATAAAATTTGAAAAAGGAATAAGTATCCGTTTGAAACGGGTGTCTATATATGCACCGAATGGTAGGGATCGCGAGTTATTAGCAAAAAATGCTTGGTGTGTCGTTAAATTATGGCCTTTGTTGAATAGAGAAATAAAGGTTAAAAAAATTATCTTAGACGGTGCTTTTCTAGAGTTGGTCCGAGATGAACAAGGAAAATTCAACTTAGGAGATCCATATTCATTATTGGCCGAACAAAATTCAAGCCGATTATTCAAAGTAATAGGAGCCAGTCTGATTCATCGTCTTTCCGTTTTGGATAGCGAAATAAGGTTTCGTGACTATTATGACCTTTCAGGTTCCGAACCGATCTCAACCTCAATAGATAGTATCGATTTAAATATCAACAAACGGATTTTTCAAAATAAGTATTCTGTGAATTTGAGTGGGAGCATTCCAAATAAATATCGGCCGACAGTATTTGAGCTTTCAGGGGGTATCCGTAGTTTTGAAAATATAAGGGAAAACGAGCCTATTTCTTTGCAAGGAAAGGTCAAGTTGGACCACCTTTATCTTGACCAGTTAAGACCTTATTTAAAAAATGTACTATCTAAGGTTCCTGGTGATACAAAATTGTCATTGCAAACTGATATATCAGGAAACCAGGGAGGTAGCCTACGCGCAAAGGGGAAGTTAAAATATTCAAGAGAAATAATTGAACAGAAACCCGTCTTAAGGAGCATGGACTCACTAAGTAAAGGGGAAATAGATTACAGTTTAAAATTAGATAAGGATTCTATTGAAATTGAGAATATAAGGGTCGGCTCAGGGTCAAATGTTTTTTCAGGTAATGGGAAGATGACCGGGTATAAAACAAAAGACTCGGTACTTTCTTTTGCAGTTCAAACTGATGAGTTTAAAGTAAGAGAAACTAGCCGCAACTTTCCTCTAATACTTTTCCCTGAAATCGTCCACAACAAGATCAATGAATTTTTTAGCGAAGGTAGCCTGAGGATCAAGTCTCTTAAATTTGATGGTTCGCTTGAACAGTTAAAAAGTTTGGACTACAAGGAAAACCAGGATCCTTTTACGGCCGAAATTTCTTTTAGGGAAATGGGGTTTCGTTCTCCCTTACCTCTCGCCAAAAAAATAACAGGTTTCTTGACGTACAAAAATGGTGACGGATTTATTGAAATTGTGAAAGCAAACTTTAAAGGACTTCCCCTAGGTAATATAAAAGGTACAGTAAAAAGTATAACGAAGAATCCTTTGATAGACCTTTCTATGAAAAGTGAGCAGGATCTAGGAAAACTAAGTCTTGTCTTAAAACAATCAATTGCGGAAAAATCATTTAAAAATATTCTTGATGATTACCAGGAAGTAGAAGGAAAAGGTTTGCTTGAAGCAAAACTTCAAGGCCCACTAAATGAGATGGAAAAAACTTCTATAACGGCAGTACTTTCTGCAAACAAAGCATCTTTTTTTGATGATGAGCTGCAATCACGAGTTAGAAACTTCAACGGCAAAATATATTTCAATTATGACCCATTGAATGACTCAAAACAGGTGAAACCATCTGTTCCAATGGTTGAAGGAAAAAACCTCTCTGGGGAGTTTGGCAAAAGCGAATTTTATAACATGAATGGAAAAATTTTAAGACAGGGAGAAAAAATTGTTCAAAAAATAGAAGCTGTGTATCGATTAAACGCAACCGAATTAGCTAAGGTGATTTCAGACATTGATTTCAGTGGTCCTGAGTTTGCGTTACTGAAACAATCGGAGTTTGAGCAAGGGAACGTTGAAGTGAATTACAGAAGTTTAATGAATTTTGATAAACCAGAGAAGAAAAAATCCTGGGGAAAGATTAAATTAAAAAATATATCGATAAAGCACCCTACCGGTTTTCAGCCGTTGGTTGAATTAATTGGAGAAATTTCATTTGGTGATGGACGTATTGATATTCATAAAATAGAGGGATGGTATGGCGGTTCGCCTATATCATTGAATGGTAAATTGATGCCAAAGTCAGGATCGCTTGTGGATTTTGATGTTCACGCTAATTTAACTGATTGGACGAAAGAAAATTTAAAAGAAATCCCTTATTTTGAGAACCTCAAGTTTGCGGGTTCTCTGAACTCTGAAATTAATATTTCTGGTAATCTAAACTCTTTTAAATTTAAAAATAAATTGGAATTAACAAAAACAGGTTATGAATTTAAAGAAGTTTTTTCCAAGAAAGAAAATTTTTTTAATGAAGTTGAAATGGAAGGAATCTATACGAAAACAAAAGGGATTTTAGTCGACAGGTTTAAGTTTATACTGGGCAATAATAGTGTGAGAGGTGAGGCAACGGTCAAGAATTTATCCGATCCAGAATATTTTATTAAATTTAATGGGGTTGGATTGGAAGTTAATGAGATAAAAGCATTTGTTGATTTTTTTGAAAACAACACAGGTGGCAAGATAGATTTTAATATTTCAGGGCAGGGCACCCTGAGTCAACAGGAAGATGCGTTGTTTAAAGGGTCAGCTGTTTTAAAGAATCTTGTTTTTAAATGGGAGGATAGGAGAAATCCGTTAACTCTCAGCGCCGCTATCCGGTTTTCAGAAAATACTTATGACTTTAGCTCCGGTAGAATGGAGTCTGGAAAATCAAAAGTTTCATTTCGTGGTAAATATAAAAACAAGGAGCAACCGGAGTTGCTATTAAAATTAACAGGGGAAACTTTGATTGCCGATGAATTGATTTCTAATAAAAAAAGTGAGAGTAAAGATGAGATTAGTTTAAAGGACTTGTTCGAAGGGTCGAACCTGCTTTCCAAAGGGAAAAGCAAAATAAGTATCGACCTCAAAAAACTCGACTATAAATGGCTTACACTCCAAGATGTAACAGGAACCGTTTTGCTAAAAGATAAAGAAATCCTATTTAATAGGTTTAGGGTAGGTCCTAACAATGCAATCAAAGGACAAGGTAAGTTTTCAGTTAAAGATCCTGATTCTATTCATTTTGAGACCCGCTTGAAGGCTGATGAAATTCAGGCAAAAGAATTTTTTGCAATGTTTGGTGAGCACTTTAGAGAGGGTTTGACCGGAAAGTTTAAAAAATTAAAACTAATTCTTAATAGTCGCGGAAAAAAGTTTACTGAAAATATTCGGACTCTAAGCGGGAAACTATCTTTTGATTTAGCTAATGGAGTAATAGCGACTAAGAAATTACATGAAGGAGTCATTAGCTTGTTTGACCTTGAACAGTCCTTAGAAAATAAAAATAAAGAGAAAAAATATCAAGAACCTTCAGAGTATGAGAGCATATCAGGCGATTTTGTTTATGCTGGTGGTGTAGCTGAGACGAAAAACTTTTTATACGAAACCAATCAACGAAAGAGTGTGATCTCTGGGAAGTTTGACTTAAATAAACTAGAGATGGATGCAGTTGTTGGAGTTGCTCACCTTCCAGTTTTGGATAAAATTCTTAGCCAGATTCCTGTGGTTGGAAGCATTCTCACGGCTGGTGATGAAGGAAGTTTAATTAAAACTTATTACGATGTTGATGGACCGTTCGATAACCCTCAAGTAACGGCTATTCCTTTTACTTCTCTAAGTAAAAAATTTTTAGGTCTTTTTCAGGGTATTCTTCAGACTTCAGAAGAAATTTTAAGTTTACCGGGGAAAATTATTGAGAATGAAGTTGCTAATTGATCCGAGTAGAGGAAAAAGCTTACTTTGGATTAATCTGATTAATGTGAAACTCCTGTGGGGATTTCCCAAGATGAGTCGCCATTACTGCTGTGATAGCTGAAATAATATCGGGAGAAACACTTGACGGAGAAGTTTTTGGCAATGCGGCGGAAGTTGATTTTTGTGTAGGTGGCTCTTCATAGGGTATGAAGTGCACCAATAATTTAATGGTATATATTAGGATTACCAATACGGTGAAAATCACTAAAATAGCAATTAAGGAAACCGTTAGGGATGTTATTACCATTGAATCCATAGCCGTTATTTAAGTGAAGCTGACATGGTTGAAATTAAGTTCGTTGCTACCTCTGCATGAGTGGAACCACCTGTTGGATCACCAAATAATGATATGAAAACACCGGCTGCGACGGCACTCCCTATTACTCCTGCCACATTTGGGCCCATGGCGTGCATGAGAAGAAAGTTTGTCTGATCCTCCTCGGCGCCCACTCTTTGAGAAACGCGGGCTGCCATAGGAACTGCAGAGACTCCTGCCGAACCAATCAACGGATTAATTTTTCCACCTGAAAGTTTGGACATTATCTTGGCAAAAATAACACCACCTGCTGTTGCCATACAAAATGCGAGCAAACCGAGGATGATGATTTTTATTGTTTCTAATCTTAGGAACGAATCAGCTGTCATGGAAGAACCCACTGCAAGTGCTAGCAAAATAGTTACTATATTAATCAAGTGCGTTTCGGCAGTTTCATGAAGTCTGGCGGTAACTCCCGATTCTCGAAAAAGATTTCCCAACATCAGCATTCCTAGTAGAGGGGTGACTCCAGGAAGCATAAGGCAGCAGACGATTGTTACCACGATAGGGAAAATGATTTTTACAGTCTGCGAGATTGGTTTTAACTGCTCCATTTTTATTTTTCTTTCCTCGGCAGTAGTCAACCATCTCATGATTGGCGGTTGAATAAGTGGGACCAAAGACATGTATGAGTAGGCCGCAACAGCTATTGGAGCTAAAAGGTGAGGCGCGAGTTTGCTGGCAATAAAAATCGATGTTGGGCCATCGGCTCCTCCAATAATGCCAATGGCGCTGGCTTCCTTAAGGTCAAACCCTAAAAATACTGCTCCAACGAGTGTTGTGTAAACACCTATTTGCGCAGCGGCTCCAAGAAGAAGAGTTGATGGATTAGCCAACAGGGGGCCAAAGTCTGTAAGTGCACCCACTCCTAGAAAAACCAAAGGAGGTAAAATCTCATGTTTTACACCTTGGTAGAAAAAATTTAGGAGTCCACCAGAATCAGTGCTTGCCATCATACTGAGTGGAAGGTTTGCTAGAAGGCAACCAAATCCTATTGGTAGTAAAAGTAGTGGCTCAAACTTTTTCCAAATGGCGAGATAAAGAAGCACGCAAGCAACTAGGATCATTGTTCCGTCTCCAAGGGTCAGACTAGAAAATCCGGTGGATCCTATGATTTTGGTTGCGGCACTGCCGAAAGTTAGTTCCATGAGTCGATAGGTTTAGAATTTAGCCGATGACTAATAAATTATCACCGGTATTAACTTTTTGCCCTTCTTGGACTTGGATAGAATTGATAGTACCGCTTGCGGTGGCATGAATTTCAGTCTCCATTTTCATAGATTCCATGATGATAACAACGTCACCTTCATTTACCTGATCGCCTACGGTCACCTTCAAGGAGAATACAGAGCCAGGAAGAGGTGAAGTTACAGACGTCCCACTAGTTGCTGCTGGGGTTACTGTTGCTGCTGGAGCTGCTAAGGCTTGTTGCGGAGGGGCACCACCTGCACTTACTTGCACGGAAAAGGCTTGCCCGTTGACATTTACTGTGTACGTCGCACTACCAGCTACTGGAGTGGCTGGAGTCGTTGATGTGGTAACTGGTTTTGGAGTCAGGGTTGGAGGTTTGTCGGTTGAAGGAAACCCTTGCTCTCTGTTTTTAAAAAATTCTAAAGCAACCTTTGGGAAAAGCGCATAGGAAAGCATATCTTCTTCTGAAGTGCACTTACCCTTACAATCTTTTACAACTTGGTCCCACTCAGGTTCAAGGAGATCGGCTGGTCGACAATCAATGACCTCTCCATCTTTCTCAACTTTTGCCAGTAAATCAGGGTCAAGAGACGCGGGAAGTTTCCCGTATTTACCGAGCACGCATTCACGGGTTTCTTTCGTGATCAATTTATATCGTTCGCCAGTTAAAATGTTCAGAGTGGCCTGCGAACCAACTATTTGACTTGTAGGTGTCACCAGTGGAGGGTAGCCCATATCCTTTCTAACTCGCGGAACTTCCAAAAGAACATCTTGAAGTTTGTCTATGGCATTTTGTTCTTTCAACTGATTTTCCATGTTGGAGATCATTCCCCCAGGAATTTGCGACTTGAGGATGTTGATATCCACACCTTTAAAATCGCTTTCAAATTCCGCGTAATTTTTCCTTACTTCACGAAAGTAATTCGAAATTTCTTCTAGTAAGTTCAAATCAAGACCAGTATCTCTAGCCAATCCTTTTTGCGCAGCAACAATACATTCAGTCGCGTAATGTCCCGTCCCCATTGAAAGACTGGATATAGCTGTATCCACCATATCGACTCCAGCATCAATGGCAGCTTGTAGATTCATTCCGACAAGTCCTGTTGTGGCGTGTGTATGTATATGAACAGGCGCATCAA
>JAPYPK010000020.1:2421-21189 GCA_029937655.1 Nitrospinaceae bacterium | reverse complement strand
TAGAAGCAAATGTAAAACTTAAAAATGGCAACATTTGATGAACCAAGTTGCCGAATCCGTGCCCGTAGGCAAGAATCCATCCACCTGACTGTAAGGTTTCTCGAAACCCAAGTGTGTTCATGTCTATCCCCCCGCTAGCCGGGGCAACCCAGTATAATCCACCACTCACAAGCAAAACGGTCACCACAGCTACCACCCCTTCGGTAAGCATTCCTCCATAAGCAATAGATTTGCCCTGTGACTCAACTGCAAGCTGTTTGGAAGTTGTTCCTCCGGCTACTAAGGAGTGAAAACCAGAAACCGCTCCGCATGCGACCAACACAAATAACATCGGCCATACTGGCCCCTGCTCTTCAGAAAAGCCTCCTCGATATGCTGGAGTATGAAGTTCAGGATGAATCCATAAAAGTGCAAGAACAGCCAAGCCCATAGAACCAAACAGAATATAGGTCGACAAATAATCACGCGGCTGGAGAAGAATATTCACAGGAAGAACGGATGCTACTGCCGCATATATCATAAGGACCACAAACCAGAACATTAATGGAGAAAGCCCGATAACCCCGTTTTCAGCAAGCTCAATCGGAAATTGAAAACCAAAATAAATACTTAAAATCACTCCCGCAACGGCAATAATAGATGCAACAGTAAGGTCGGCATTTCTATAGTAAATAAACCAACCTAGAACAATTGATATCGGAATAATAGCGAACGTTGGCACTACCATCTGAGGTTGAGCAATGAGGGTTTTAGCCGCAACAACACCAAAGACCGCAATCACTAGAAGCATTGCCAATACAAGGAAAATGGAAAAAACAGATTTTGCTCGAATACCCATCGTTTTTTCAGCTATATCTGCAATAGAACTGCCTCGGTTCCGAACCGAAACCATCAACGCCAAATAGTCATGGACAGCTCCAATAAAAACATTTCCAATAAGAATCCAGACCAACGTCACTGCCCATCCAAAATAATGCATTGCGACAATGGGACCAATCACTGGACCTGCACCTGCAATAGAAGCAAAGTTATGACCAAACAACACCAATGGCTTAGATTCGACGAAGTCAATACCGTCCCCCTGTAACACCGCAGGTGTAGAGAGAGAATTGTCTGGCTGAATTACTTCACGGTCAAGGCGCCCAGCGTAATACTTATATCCCACAAAGAAAAAAAACAACCCCGAAAATATAAGTATAGATACAGTCAACATTTATTATTGAGGTTCAAGTTTGTGCGCGTGTTAAGAACAATTATTGTGACATCTTATTCTTTATAGTACCAAAATAATCCCAAGAATCTTCAGCTTCTAGGGAAACCTTTCGCAAACAAAACAATTATGATGACTGTGTTTCTCAAAACGTTACGACACAAACACGTCATCATCAATAATAGTCAAATAAATTAAGAGTCTGTTAAGTTTGTTGAAACGTAGGAATAAACTTTTGAAGGGGAGAACTAGGAGAAACTAAAATAATGTCCCTTGGCGAATAGTTTGGTTTCGCTCTGGCCCAGTTGAAATCATCAAGAATCCAACTCCCAGGATATTTTGCAATCCATCGATATACTGTTTTGCATTATCAGGCAGTTGGTCAAATTTTTCGACTTTGACAGTACTTTGATTCCATCCTTCAAACTGTGTGTAGATCGGTTCGCCATTTTCTAGAATATCCAGATCTGCAGGCATTTCTTCGTATACCTTTCCTTTGTACTTATATCCGGTACACACTCTTAAAGTGTTAAATCGATCCAGAACGTCCAGTTTTGTAATAGCTATAGCATCAATACCATTCAAACAAATAGAATAACGAGCAACAACTGCGTCAAACCAACCACAGCGTCTCGGACGTCCCGTCGTGGAGCCAAACTCACGTCCTTCATCACGTAATCTCTCGCCATCTCCATCATGAAGTTCTGTTGGGAAGGGTCCTTCCCCAACGCGAGTCGTATAAGCTTTGATAACTCCAACCACTCTATCAATTTGAGTGGGCGGAATACCTAAACCAGTCGAAGCACCTCCAGAAGTGGAGTTTGATGAAGTCACAAAAGGGTAGGTCCCATGATCTACATCCAACATTGTTCCTTGAGCTCCTTCACAAAGAACGTTTTTCTTTTGCTCGATCTCGTCACGCAAAAGAACATGTGTGTCTCCGATATATTTAAGAATTGTTTCTTGGTAATCCATCAATTCGTCAAACATAGACTCACAAGACGGAAGCTCTTTGCCATATAAATCTTTAAAAATAGTATTTTTTTCTTGATAGTTGGACTCAAATTTTTTCTTTAGATACTTTTCATTCCTGTAATCACATGCACGTATACCCGCCCGAGCAATTTTATCTGCATATGAGGGCCCTATTCCTCGTCCAGTCGTACCAATTTTTTCAAAATGGTTTGAATTTTCGCGACCTTTATCAAAGGTGCCGTGGTATGGAAGGATTATATTGGCGCGGTCACTAATGACCAATCGATCATCTAGGTCAATATTTGCTTTTTTTAATAAATCCATCTCATGAATCAAAGCAGCGGGATCGATCACCACACCGTTACCTATAACACAGAGCTTTCCAGAATGAAAAATTCCTGAAGGAATAAGATGCAAGATGTGCTGATTACCATCAAACACGATTGTATGACCTGCGTTATGCCCTCCCGCATACCGGGCAATGACGTCTGCCTCTTCTGAAAAAAGGTCAATAATTTTTCCTTTTCCCTCATCCCCCCATTGCATTCCTACAACAACAGCAACTGACATAACTTTCCCTGAGTACAATTTAAAAACACCAAACAGCGCGCCATTATCTACATGTGACTAGCAGATGTCAACCAACCCAAAAATAATCAAGAATAAGAACTCTCACTAATTTGTGCATTTACACAAAAAATTTCAACCGCGTACCTTAAAAAAGGATGGTTTGTTTTTTTTAAGAATAATTAATGAGGCGAATCCAAAACCAAATCACCCTAATGTTTAAATTGTTCTAAAAAATTTCGAATGGTAGCAACTACGATATGCGGGCCAGTGTCTATTCCTGGACAAAAGCCACTTACAAGCTTCCACATGGCCTTCGATGTCATATTCTCATGCCAAAAGGGATAGGATCGGCATTGAATTGGTTTCCCAAAGTGAATCGAACAACCTTCAAGGGTTAAAAATGCGCAGGGGTTTCCATCTTCCACCTCATGTACCCACTGGCCATCATCGCGTTTTAAAAATTCTTTTCTAAAATGAGCAGGATTAAGTTTCGTGATTTTCGAAGCGTTTTCAATAGATTTTTTGTCAAAATAAACTATACCCGGTTTTGCGCAACATTTAAAACAATCAGGCTGGCATTCAAAACGCGGGGATTCTTTTTCCCACCATTTTTGGTTAAAAGTCATAGTAGCGTAAGATCATCACGGTGAATGACTTCATTATAAAAATTTTTACCAAAAATTTTTCTTACAGCACTAGTTCTCATTCCCATAATACTGTCCAGATCACGAAAGTTATAATTAACAAGTCCACGAGCAATTTCCTTACCATCTTCACCAAGAATACGCACCGCATTTCCAAATTCGAATTGCCCCTCAATCCTGATTATGCCGGCCGGAAGCAGGCTTTTCCCCCGCGCTAAAATAGCTTTTGCCGCACCCGAATCAATTGTTATTTTTCCAGAAGGTTTTAGGGTATGGGCTATCCAGTGCTTTCGCTTTTTAATTTTTTCCCGTCCAGCCCAAAATAGAGTACCCACACTTTTACCTTCAAAAATTTTTTCTGCAATACTGTCATCAAACCCATTGACAACAAGTGTAGGAATACCAAAGCTCATGGTCTGCTTGGCTGCAAGTATTTTAGTATACATGCCACCAACGGTAATCTTATTCTTACTCCCACCAGCCAGTTTCTCGATTTTTTGGGTTATGCGATCCACATATTCGATAATACTCATAGGGGCATCTCCCTCCCTTTCCTTGACTGACGGGTCTCGAGAATAAAGGCCATCCACGTCGGAAAGGATAATCAGCAGTTGTGCATTTAGCAGACAAGCAACCGTCGCTGATAATGTATCATTGTCTCCAATTTTAATTTCATCAATGGTTACTGAATCATTTTCGTTAATAATAGGTAACACCTTATGTTCCAAAAGAGTTTCTAAAGTATGCTTAGCATTGAGAAACCGCTTACGATTTTTTAAATCGTCATGGCCGAGTAGTATCTGAGCAACCTTAATTCCTTGCTTCTCAAATTTTTTTTCGTAAGTATGCATCAGATAACTTTGGCCGATAGCAGCACAGGCTTGCTTTTCAGGAATGGAGAGGTCTGTGCGATGCAAATCTAGACGCTCTCTACCAGCCATAATAGCTCCGGAAGAAACTAGAACTACCTCGCAGTTTTGGTCAACGATTTGACGAATTGTTCGGGCTAGCAAGCGCACATTATTGGCGTTCAATTCATTAGCCCATTCATTATTTCTTTTTTCACGTTTAGTAATAATGCTGCTACCAACCTTAATTACTACACGCTTGAGACCTTTCAGAATTTCTTTACGGACATCTTTGTGCATATCGATATTTTTTAAATTAGATTAGATTTACTTCAAAATCCTTACGATTCAACTTAAATTAGTTAGAGGATTATCCAAATTTTTATTGATTTGTAAGGAATTAATATTTTTAATAAACTGGGCGATCGCATTAAAGTAGTCTGTTCCCCCAACTAGAAAGGTGTCATTATGACCCGCACCCTTGATATCATAAAATATCTTTGGTTCAGCAGCTGCAGAAAAAAGCTCACGCCCTAAATTGTAAGGAACCACTTCATCCTGAGTTCCATGAAGAAATAGTTTGGGAAGTTTGAGGTCTGGCACCTTCCCAATCGCGTCGAATCTGGATTTTATAGCCCAGCTTAATGGCAAAACCGGGAACATCTTTCTAGCCATTTTATCGGCAGATGGGAAAACAGATTCTAGGATGATTCCAGCAGCTGGGTTTTTAGAAGCCACTTCAATCGCGCAAATCCCTCCCAACGAACGTCCAAATAAAATAATATTCTTGGGTATTATTTTTTTAACTTTCACAAGCCAGTCATAAGCCGCTTGCGAATCTAAATAAATTCCCTTTTCATTTGGTTCCCCTTCACTTTTACCATAACCCCGATAATCAAAAATAAATATATCTAGGTTAAGCCGCTTCAGGATTTCAATATTATCCAACCGGTGTGTTATGTTTCCCGCGTTCCCATGAAACCATAGTAAAGTTGCATTGGATCTATTTGACGAAAAGTACCACCCATGAAGCACCACACCATCATCGGCAAGGAATCTAACATCCTCTTTGGAATCTAAACTTGAAGATGGGCCCCATTCACCTTCCGGGTACTTGTAAGGATGATAGACTATCCAGCGCTCACAACTGATCAGAAGAATAGCGGAACATAGAAGAAGAAGTAAAGTCATCCCCACTACATGAGAAATCGTCATGACAACTTTCACCTTCATAAAAAAACTGCTGGCCTGAATTGCTTATATTTACAGTTAAGAAAAGCTTCCCTTTAATGACAAACCTTTTTTCAGTGAAACTTATTCACCTACTTTCCTGACTTGTATTTTAAGACCTTTAACTACTTCGACTGATACCTTCTCACCAACCGAAATAACTGTGTCACTTTCAGCCTTCCACATTTCTCCGTGGATAAGCACGCGCCCCTCAGGATTTAAGGTTTCTTTTACAACACCTATTTCTCCCAGCAGCCCTTCCATACCGGTTGTTGTGACTAACTGATGGGCCTTTTTAGCTAAGTAAATACTTCCTATCGAAAACAAAAAAGTCATACCCAGGGTTGGATACAATATCATCTTTGAGATCTGCATCGCAGGGTCATCACTATCAATCAGCATAATAGATCCAAGGAATATAGAGATTGCGCCACTCATTGCAAGCAAACCATAGCTCATAACGTTGACTTCTGCTATCAATAAAACCACACCTAAAATAATCAATAAGAGGCCAGCATAATTAATAGGAAGAGTCTGCATAGCATACAAGGCCAAAACCAAACTGATGCTCCCTACCACTCCTGGTAAAATAAGCCCTGGGTTTGAAAGTTCAAAGTAAAGACCAACCAACCCCAATATCATCAGAACATAGGCCACATTAGGACTGGCAATAATATCTAGAATTCTCTGCCTACTGTTCATCTCCTTAAAAGTAATATTTCTTTCAGCAGTATTCAGTGTAATTATACTTCCCCTTAATTTTACTTCTCTTTTATCCAATGCCAAGACCAGAGAATCTAAGTTGGCGGCCACTAAATCAATTACATTGAGGCGCTTTGCTTCTTCTGCTGAAACAGAAACACTTTTTCTAACTGACAATTCAGCCCAATGAGCATTTCTGCCTCTTTGCTCAGCAAGAGAACGTATATAGGCAGATGCATCGTTCACAACCTTATCCTCCATAACTTTCGCTTGTTCACCTGTACCACCACCCATCAAGTTGACTGGGTGAGCAGCCCCGATATTTGTTCCCGGTTCCATGGCAGCAATATGAGATGCAATTGTAATGAAAGTCCCTGCTGATGCTGCACGTGACCCGCCTGGAGAAACAAATGAAGCCACAGGAATTTTAGAACTTTGAATAGCCTTAATAATTTTCCGCATGGAAGCATCCAGTCCTCCGGGTGTATCCATTCGGATAACAATCAATTCCTCTGAAGAAGTATTAGCGCTACGAATTTCATTCGTCACAAACTCTGCCACAACTGGATTGATAGCACCCTCTACTTCAATGACTATAATAGAATTCGACCCGAATGCGTTTGCAGGCCAAACCATAAGCAGCAGTGCAATAACTAGTAGTTTTCTAAAAATTATCATAAGTATTTAGGCCATATAAATAGTAAGTAAGTTTTTATTTTTTCATATCATTTTAAAAAAAAATGAAACCCAAAGTCTCAGTGAAAATCGTACAGGCGTAGAACCTAGTTTTTTTTCATGAATATGTTATTTGGTGGTAAGCTAAGCCCAACATGTATATATCTAAACAAAAACCTAAACAAAAACGCGACTCTGATTACAACACAGTATTTATTGTCGATCCAGTTAAAGGAGAGAGACTTCACCTAGCAAAACTCCTTAAGCAAGAAATGTTCTTAATGATGACATTTGAACGCATTGAGGACTGTTTAAAACAAAATAATCCAATCAAACCGGATTTAGTTATCTTTGTTCTTCGCAAGGATAAAAACGGACTAAATCAATTAAAAAACATCAAAAAATACTTTAAAAGCCTACACTTCATTATCCTAATGACTTCAGATGTTTCTGAGTTGAATATAGACGAACTCAAAGAAAGCGGGTTTACCTCAATTTATAAAGCAAACAATCAAGATATGGTTAAGAATTTTATTTATACTCTAATGCCAGAGTGCCAGGTAACCAATGCAGAAGAACCATCACTCGAAACAAAGTAAGTTTGTCTATTTTTATTCACCTGTTAATTGACCAATTCTCTTCCCTGTAGTTATGTTAATCAAAACCCCATGGGTATAAAAGTAAAAAAAACAAAACTTGTGAAGGTTGGTCAAGTCGAAATAGGTGGTGGAAGGCCCATCGTTTTGATTGCGGGTCCATGTGTTATCGAGTCACAAAGCCATGTACTAGATACCGCTGAAAAAATTAAACGTGCCGCCAACGATGCAGATATTCCTTTCGTATTCAAGGCCTCCTACGACAAAGCTAACCGATCTTCGATCGATTCATTCCGTGGCCCAGGATTAATTAAAGGGCTAAAGTCACTTGAGAAAATAAAAAAGGAACTGAACATACCTGTGCTCTCAGATGTACACACTGAAGAAGAAATAGAGCCCGCCTCTGAAGTTCTTGATGTATTGCAGATTCCGGCATTTTTATGCAGACAAACCAACATGATAATAAAAGCAGCAAAAACAGGACGGGCTGTTAATGTTAAGAAAGGACAGTTCATGGCCCCTTGGGATATGAAAAATGTTATTGATAAGTTATCCCAAAGTGGTTGTAAAAAAGCATTACTAACAGAACGTGGGTTTACATTTGGCTACAATAATCTTGTTGTAGATATGCGTTCTTTGATCCTTATGCGAGACCTAGGCTACCCTATTATTTTTGATGCGACCCACAGCCTGCAACTTCCAGGAGGTAAAGGAAAAAAAAGTGGCGGCCAAAAAGAGCTTATTCCCGATCTTGTCCGTGGAGCTGTCGCAGTAGGATGCGATGCAATCTTCATGGAAGTTCATCCCAATCCAGAAAAAGCAAAATCTGATGGGCCTAATATGCTTAAACTATCTCAATTACCAGAACTCCTAAAACAAATAAAAACGTTAGATTCAGCCGTTCGAAGTCAAACTTAGGAAAATGGAAATCAAGTCGTTGTCTCTCCCACACCTAACAAATTAGTAAAAAGGAGAAAATAGAGGAAGATGGCTCCCCATATTGGGGAGCCGGAGAGAAAATACATTTGGCTTTCGCTTTGGCACGCCACAGTTGAGATCTTGGGAGATCTAACAGTTGGAGGAGGCAATGCCAATTCGAATCTTCAACCTTATACAAGCAAGCTCCATGCCACCACTTCACCACGCTTGGATAAAAAAACAAATCAATCTTTATAAATACTTACGAGGCTGTCAGATGGCAGTATCATTTGGTTTACTGTGAAAAATGAAGGAAGTTTTGTCCCACCCTGTCAAAAACTTCTCTATTTCTAGAACATCCTTCTATCCAAACCATCATAAGGCACGCAAAAACAGCCTTAAGATTTCCGTCAAATTCGCTGTCGCTTTTTGGCTTTGACTGCGCAAGGATATCAAGTTTTTTATCGCGGATAGGTGGGTGGCAGCATACCACCCAGCTTTGATTTTTGAGACATTCCCTTCTTCATCGACAAATGAACTAGTGTTAATCAAAGACTGTTCCATAGTATCGCTAATAGCTCTCACTGAAACAAATGGAATTTGTTTTTCAATACAATGCCTTATGAGTGACGATGTTTCCATATCCACCGCCAATGCTTTATGGGTGTACCCTAGTTCTTGCTTAACGGAAGAATCAGAAATAACTTGGTTGGTTGTTAGTAAAGTTCCCCTGTAAATCATTATTTGCTTCTGAGAGGTCAGTCCCTCAAATAAATCTGGTTGCTGTGTATTCACGAGATAACTCTTAGAAAAAGTACCGGCCTGGTCAATTTCTAAAACCTTGTCAGCGACAACCAGATCACCTACTTTCAACCTTAAATCTAATCCACCAGCATACCCTATTGAAATGACTAAGGCCGGAACGGTTCTACTTAAAACTCCCTTTAACCCACTCAAAGCACAATCTTTACCCATACCAGTTCGTACTAAGACAATACTGACTCCTTCCCAACTCCCGACCCAAGCATCTGCATGTCCTGCCTTGAGTTGTTCTTTGACAATCATCAGTTTTCTAATCAGGTTTATCTCTTCTCGAAGAGCACCCAAAATAAAAATTGGTTGATCCATTCATCTCAAGTTTTAATTAACAAATAATTTATTACGAATTAAACAGCAAAGACGGTAAAGACGCAAAGAAATAGTTTTCATATGTTAATTCGGCTTGCCTACTCTGCCAAGTGTGTGCTAGCGTGCTCGATCCGACATTGGAGAAAAATATGGCTAAGCAAAAACACATTATTCCCGTACGACCAAGTGACAAACTTGAACTTACTGTAGAAAGTCAAGGGTCAAGCGGAGATGGCATATGTAAACACAAGGGCTATACTCTTTTTGTACCTGGAGGTATACCCGGAGACCTAGTTTTTGCAGAAGTAATAAAAATCACGCCAAGGTTTGGAGTTACCCGAATTATCGAACAACGTTCTCCATCACCAGATCGAATCAAAGCCCCCTGCCCTGTATTTACCAAGTGTGGAGGATGTAAATTACAGGACTTAAAATATGACAAACAAATGGAGTTTAAGGTTGACGTCGTCAAAGATGCTTTGAAACATATAGGAAAAATCGACCCACCCCCAATCGCATCAATCCCAGCAGAAAAGGTGTACGATTATAGAAATAAGGGGAGCTTTTCTGTACAGAAGCAAGGTGGGTTTCTCCGTATGGGATTTTTCAAACAGGGTTCGCATGAAATAATCAGTACCGAAAATTGTGGAATCCTTCGTGAGCCAATCAATAAGGCAAAAGAATTTATTCGAGAACTCCTAATTAAACACCATGTATCGATCTATGATGAGAGAAAGCATCTGGGACTATTTCGGGAACTCGTAATACGTCATTCATCACATTCAAATCAATTATTAATTGGGTTAGTAACTACTCCAGGAGATTTCCCTGAAGAATTCCTGACAGATCTAACCAGCAAGGGCACATGCAACAATCTAAATATTTGTGGGGTCGTACAAAATATCAACTCTCAAAAGACCAATGTAATTCTAGGAAAAGAAACTCGTCTGCTATGGGGACAAGGTGAACTGAATGAACAGATAGGGAAATTGAAGTTCAGTCTTTCATTAACTTCTTTTTTTCAGGTTCATCCTGAACAAACGATCCGGTTATTTGAAACCATAGAAAAATGGACAAAAAATACAACAGGTCGAATTCTTGACGCTTTTTGCGGAATAGGTGCTATTAGCTTATGGCTAGGACAATCAGGCTTACGAGTTGTTGGGATCGAAGAGTTACCTCAAGCAGTTTTAGACGCACGGGCAAGCGCAAAGATCAATAGTATCGATTCTTGTATATTTATAGAAGGGAAGGTCGAAGAACATATAAGAAAATTCAAAGAACAGGATATTGAAGCAATAATTTTAGACCCTCCCCGTAAAGGTTGTTCGGAGAAAGTTCTCCAAGCCGTTTCTGAGATCAAACCAAAAAAAGTTATTTACGTTTCTTGCAATCCATCAACCCTAGCCCGAGACTTATCCCGTTTAGAAAAATACTGTATTGATGAGGTTGTTGTGATCGATTTATTTCCACAAACACAACACGTGGAGACGGCTGTATTACTAACCTTGAGAAACTCTTAAAACCTTGCGTGCTTTGGAGTTCGAGGGAACGGGATAACGTCACGAATATTTTCCATCCCAGTCACAAACTGCACTAACCTCTCAAACCCTAAGCCAAATCCTGAGTGAGGAGCAGAGCCAAACCGCCTTAAATCAAGATACCAATCGTAATCTTCTGAATTTAATTTTTTGGATTGCATTCTTTTTAACAGGGAACCGTAATCGTCTTCTCGTTGACTACCACCAATTATTTCTCCTAATTTTGGCAGAAGCACGTCCATCGCCCGCACAGTTTTACCGTTGCCATTTACCTTCATATAAAAAGGTTTAATTTCCTCTGGGTAGTCATAAATAATAACTGCCTTCTTAAAAACCTCCTCACTGAGGTATCGTTCGTGCTCCGATTGCAAATTACACCCCCACTCTACTGAATAAGTAAAGTTCTTATTTAATTTTTCAAGAATATTGATAGCATCTGTGTAAGTAATACGCTCAAACTCGTTCTCCGTGATATTCCTGTGTCTTTCAAGGATTGTTTTATCAATCTGTTTATTTAAAAACTCCAAGTCCTCCGAACAATGCTCCAGGACATCTTTAAACAAATAATGCAGAAAATCCTCAGCTAAGTTCATATCATCTTCTAAGTCGTAAAATGCCATTTCTGGTTCGACCATCCAGAATTCTGAAAGATGACGGCTAGTGTTTGAATTTTCAGCACGGAAGGTTGGGCCAAATGTATAAATTTCAGAAAGAGCTAGAGCATAGACCTCTCCTTCCAGTTGCCCGCTAACTGTAAGACAAGTCTTTTCTCCAAAAAAATCTTGTGTATAGTCAACCTTACCGTCTACCACTGGAATTGAATCTGGTTTTAAAGTAGTGACCTGAAACATTTCGCCAGCACCCTCACAATCATTAGTCGTTATAATCGGCGTATGAAGATAAACAAACCCTTGGTCTTGAAAAAATTTATGGATTGAATATGACAGCCTATTACGAACCCGCATAACTGCACCAAAAGTATTTGTACGTGGGCGTAGATGAGATATTTCACGTAAAAACTCAAATGAGTGGTGCTTTTTCTGCAAAGGGTACTGGTTCGGATCAGCCTCACCATAAACCTCAATAGATTTAGCCTGAAGTTCAACGCTTTGCCCCTTACCTGGCGATTGAACTAACTTCCCGGTGATACCCACACAACTCCCAGTTTGCAGTTTTTCAGATATTGAATCAAAGCTATCTATATTGTGGTCCGCAACAACCTGAAGGTTTTTCAAACAAGAACCGTCACTGATCTCAAGAAAAGAAAATCCACCCTTAGAATCGCGACGTGTCCTAACCCACCCCATAATAACAATCTCGGCTTGCTCTTTACCTTGCCCCAAAATATCTTTGATTTTTCTACGCTTCATTTTATGCACTTCTCACCTCTACAATAACTAATGGCTCAAGCTAAAAAAAATTTCTCACTAAAATGTAGACTGCCAAAAGATTACAACCACTTCTTACGCATTGACATCCTGAGAGTTATTGGATATTTTAATATTAGCTTATTTTATTTTCTAGTGATTTTAAGTAATGCTATCTGTTGGTTTAGTTGACTTTACCCCACTCTGACCTACGAGAATCATCCGATGTTCATAATAGGTAATTTTTTATCTGCTACAGCACAGATCCTCAAAATTGTTTTAGAACTTTACATGTGGATAATGATCATACGCGCATTGTTGTCTTGGGTTAACCCAGATCCCTATAATCCTGTCGTTCAATTTCTTAACAGTATCACAGAACCCGTTCTGTATCGAGTGCGTCAATTCCTACCCATGAGCGGTGTAGGAATTGACTTTTCCCCAATGATAGTAATACTTATTATTATTTTCCTTCAATCGTTTCTGGTTAATTCAATTGGAATGATCGCTATGAGGTTGCAATAATCTTTTTATGCGGCTTAATCACCTTGATATTCTTGAGCAGTGTTTTCGTGATAAAATTTTTGGCTACAACAAAGAAGACGTAGATACTTTCCTGCATCTAGTCGCTGAAGATTTTAGAGAGGTCACAGAAGAACTAGACCTACTCAAAAAAGAAATCGACAAAAAGAACAAAAACATAGCTGAATTTAACGGACAGAAGACTCATAAAGAAGGAGAAAGGAAGAATGAATTCGAAGAAATTACTCCAGACATAATAAAAGAAAAAGCTAAGCGAATAATCAACGCAGCCCGTGATCACGCCAATCAGCATAAAAAAAAAGCTGAACATGAATTATCTAATCTAAAAAGAGAAATAGAAAAAATAAAGCAGGAGAAAAAAAAACTAATTGAAACAATAAAAGTTTCTGCACAAGAAAGCCTCGCTGGCCAAGAAAAAAGAAAGTAATATTTCTCACTCCATGGCCCTGAATATAAAAGATTGTGAAGGTGGGATCCAGTTTGCAGCGTTCATTCAACCACGTTCTGCAAACAATAAAATATGTGGCCTCCATGATGAACAACTAAAAATCCGTGTAACATCTCCCCCAGTAGATGACGCTGCAAACAAAATGTGTGTAAAGTTTTTAGCCAAAACACTAAATATTAGTCCACATCAGATAGTTATACTTAGTGGTCAACGAGGACGAAAAAAAATTATTCGTATAAACGGCATGAATAAATCTGATTTTTTAAAAAAAATACACTCAATTGAATAAAGCTGGTTTACCAAAAATTACTTTACCACTTACTTAAACTAGTTCTTGCCTATTGGTCTAGCAAGACATTTAAATCAGGAAATTTTAAATGATTAAAACTGTTGAATACGTTGACGGTATGGTTCGAATGATTGATCAGAGACGTTTACCGCTAGAAAAAGTTTTTGTTGATTGCAATGAAATTGATGACGTTGCTAACGCAATCAAGTCAATGATTATCCGTGGTGCGCCAGCTATTGGGGTTTCCGCTGCTATGGGGGTAAGCTTGGGTGCTACGTCGATTTACGCTGACAACTTCGATGATTTTTATTCTAAACTTGAAGATAAGTGCATACCTCTCGCAAACTCTCGCCCTACTGCTGTTAATTTGGCATGGGGAATCGAGCGAATGAAACGTGTTGCTCGTGAATCACGACTACTAAGTATTCCTGAACTCAAGAAAAAACTAAAACAGGAAGCACTAGATATTTACAAAGAGGACATTGAGGCCAATATGGCTATGGGAAACTTTGGCCAAACATTAATTGATGATGGGAGTACGGTTCTTACACATTGTAATGCCGGCGCACTAGCAACCGCCGGTTTTGGCACCGCTTTAGGCGTAATACGTGCAGCGACTAATGCGGGGAAAAAAATTAATGTTCTTGCTGATGAAACACGCCCTTTTTTACAAGGAGCACGACTAACGGTTTGGGAATTAATGGAAGATAATATTCCTGTCAAACTAATTACTGACAACATGAGTGGTTTTTTCATGAAAAATAAAGAGGTTGATGCGGTTGTAGTTGGAGCAGATCGAATTGCTGGCAACGGAGACGTTGCCAATAAAATTGGCACTTACATGGTTGCAGTATTGGCACAAAAACACCAGATTCCGTTTTATGTTGCTGCTCCCATTTCGACACTGGACCTATCTCTCAATTCCGGCGATGAAATTCCCATCGAACAACGTTCAGAAGATGAAGTTGTTAGCCTAAACAATAAACGCATAACACCCGAAGGAGCCTCCGCTGCCCACCCTGCTTTTGATATAACACCTAACGATCTAGTCACCGCAATAATAACTGACAAAGGAATAGCAAAGCCGCCATACACAATCTCACTCAAAAACCTTTCGGAACAGTAAAATGTCTTTTTACCTTCTTCCATTCATTAAAAAACCAGTTTACCCAAGAGTGTTTTGATGAAAGCAATGGTTCTAGCCGCTGGATTTGGCACAAGACTTCAACCTCTGACTCATGTTTTGCCAAAACCGATGTTTCCTGTGCTTGGAAGACCATTGCTATCGCACACTTTTGATATCCTCGAATCGGCAAACATCACCGATGTTGTTGTCAATGTTCATCACCTGCCTGACTTCATCATTAACTACTTTGAGAAGCAAAAATCACATAATTTGAACCTTCATTTTTCTCGAGAAGAGAAAATTCTTGGGACAGCTGGCGGAATCAAAAAAATGGAGAGCTTTCTTGATGGTGGCCCTTTTATACTCATAAATAGTGACATCATTACAGATATCAAACTTGATAAAGTCATTGCTTTTCACAAAGAAAATAAGTCCAAGTTAACCCTAGTGGTCAGACAAGATATTTCTCCAAAACAATATGACTCGATCGAAATCTGCAAAGATGGGCGTATCGTTCATTTCGTTGGGTCATCATCTATAAACAAACCGGAAAATACCACGCGTGTTATGTTTACTGGCATACAAATCATAGAACCAGAAATTTTTCAACGCATCCCAGAGGGTCAGTTTTGTGGAACAACTGAACACATTTTTCCTCAAATGATTCAGGATGAAGTCCCGGTTTATGGGTACCTTCACAAGGGATACTGGAAGGACATGGGAAACCGTGAAAATTATTTACAAGTTAATTCAGATGCTCTTGATGAGAGAGTTTCCTTAAAGGGAGTGCCTCCCAATAAATTAAATAGCTCACTTATTATTCCCCCGGCATTGGTGGATCGCAACTGTCAAATCGCAGAAAATTCACAGATAGGACCCTACACCGTCATTGGACAAAACTGTAATATTAAAAGCGGTGCCATAATTGAGAATAGTATTTTATGGGAAGGAGTTACCATTGGTGCCGGTTCAACCGTCAAGGGTTCCGTAATTGCAAAAAATAGAACTATTGGCGATGGCAAAAACATCAAAGATGAATCGGTGGTCTGATTAAAAAAACCCGCAAAGCAACGAAGGATCTCTAAGCGGGTTTTCATTAAATTATCAGGTAATAAACTAATTACAATATTTTGTGATTTTCCAGTTTCATAAACGCAGCTTCGACTGTTCCGCTCTCTGCATTTATGATCCGACGGTATTCGGGTAAGTCAAAGCTTCCCACTCGCTTAAAATCATCAGTATAGCTTTCGACATCTTTAATGGACCCGTTTTCAGGGTTGAAATAGTATACTGTGTATTTGTGGGTTAGGAACTTACCCTCTAAATTTTTCACACTTTCTTCAACATTAATGGTGAAAGACATTCGTGGAGTCTTACGATTAATCTGTTGAATTCGTCCGCCCTTAATACGATAAAAAGAACTCATCCCGTCACCCCCCATGGTGACTGCTCTTCCCTGAGGGTGCGACCCATCATCAGCAAACGCTAATTTATACTTTCCATCAGAATCTTCAAACGAACGAGGCCCTCTATGCATGGCGATGGAAGCCATATTTTCGCTTAAAAATTCCTTATGTTTTTCGCTTTTAATGGAATGTTCTATTTCCTTAGGATTCTTTACCGTAACCGTTCCGGACTCCTCACTGCCATTTATATTTACGGTAACGTCAGCTGTAAACCCATTAAAATCTGAAGACCAGCGAGCTGTATTGCCGAATACTTCTCTCAGAGCTTCTCTTGCTTTAGGGTCGTCTTCCTGAGTCGTTGCTACATCTTGTTCCTTGGTATATGTTGCCATTATCAATCTCCTCTATATAAAAAAAACCCGCTCTAGGTATAAGTATAAGTGCTACTGCGGGCAACGGTTTACTATCAAACTGTTTCGACGTAAATGAGACTAGACTTTCACCATCGAAGGTTTTTAAAGTTCACAAGTATCTTTCAGTAAAAAATTTCAATTTCTGCTTTTTTTCTAAGGCTAGCAATATAATTCAAAACTTGGCCTTGAGCACCTTCCATAAACAAATGTTCCTGAATAGCTTCTTTCATATCAGAAAAAGGAGCATATTCACCTGGTTTAGTTTCCGTCAACTCAATCAAATGAAATCCAAACTTTGTTTCAACTATGTCTGAGGTTTCACCAACTTTTAATTTTGCCACCGTATCGGCAAATGATTTTTCTACTGACTCAGCATAAAAGAACCCTAAATCACCTCCATTTTGAGATGTTGACTCATCGTGGGAGTATTGTTTTGCTAGTTGCTCTATGCCTACCCCACTTTTTAATTGTGTCTGGATTTCTAATATTTTTTCTCGGGCTTTGGCCCTAAGTCCCTCTTTATTTTTTTGCAAATCCTCGACCTTACTACTCTTAATGAGTTCTGGTGAAAAAGGCATGATAAGCACATGACTTGCTCGGTACGCCATAGGCCTACGAAAATTTTCTTTGTTATCCTTATAATACTTTTCGACTAAGTTATCATCAACCCCCACCATACCTTTGACCTGCTGCTTTAAAATGGTTTGTGCTTGCGCGTCGACTGCAATTGATTTTTTTAAATCAGCTTCAGTGATGCCTCGTTGTAAAAGAGCTTTCTTAAAATCATCTTCATTATTATACGCCGACTTCAATGCCTGTAATTCTGTTTCTATAACAACTGGGTCTACTGTCAAGTTTAATTTCTGGCCTTCCTGATACATTAATTCTCGGACCACTTCTTTGTCTATGACCTCGCGCACAATTTTATCTTTCTGAGGTGATGTCATTGGTACCTGCGCACTTTTTAAAGCTTGCATAAATCGAAATTTAATGTGTTTTGCGGAAATATCGCTTCCGTTTACACGTGCAACCACATCAGGGATAGGTGGAATCTGGTTTATATCTAGAGGTTTGTTTTCAGCATAAACCGTTCCTAAACAACTAATGAAAAAAATTGCTATAGTAAACAGCAAGTTTCGTTTTTTTGCCACAAGCATGAAATCACTCCAAAAATCTGTTAAAAGTTGATGTCCCATTTTAATTTAAGGGTAGTCCCTTCAGAATATCACTCCTTTATAGGAGATGCAAACCTATGGATCAAACTTTAAAAAAAGACAATCCTAGTTCTAAATATTTGTTTTCAAATTTAATATGAATGCCTTCCTTATTACCCCTTCCAAGTTCATTCCTTTTTTCTGTATTTTTATTTCAGGTGCAGCAAGCCTAATATACGAACTTATTTGGATTCGACAATTATCGTTAGTATTTGGGGGAACCTTATACGCAATTAGTGCAGTTTTGTGCGCTTTTATGACAGGTTTAGCCTTAGGAGCATGGGGAATAGGCCTGTTTCTTAGCCATAGAAACAAACAGAAAAAAAAGGTTAACTTAATACTACTTTACGGGCTAATAGAATGTTTAATTGGACTTTACGGGCTTTTTTTCCCTTACGGACTCGATTTAATATCTGGCTTTTACGCCCCAATAGTTAATGGGGCAATTGAGTTAGGCTTCCTGCTTCATTGGATAGAGTTTTTTCTTAGCACAGCACTCATGCTCCCAGCAACAGTCTGTATGGGAGCAACTTTGCCACTTATCGGTAGTTGGTCGATCGGGAAAAATAGCGAACGTATTCTATCTGATGTTTCTATTCTTTATAGCCTAAACACATTTGGTGCTGTCGCAGGTTGTATCTACACTCAAAGCATAGCATTAAAATACTTTGGCGTTAGCAACACTAATTTAACCGCCATTGGAATGAATTTTTTAGTTTTTCTCCTCTGCATACCTCTACGAAGTTATTTTATTAAAAACTCATCGTCCAAAACTCCAGCCAGAAAACACAAAATTAACCATGAAAAAAAATCAACTCCTAATCGTAAATTTCCTCTAATTCTTCTTTTCGTATTTGCATATTCAGGGACGGCTTCACTCGCAAGTCAAATATTGTGGACACGAGTTCTAGTTTTTCCAATGGGG
>JAPYPK010000020.1:0-2321 GCA_029937655.1 Nitrospinaceae bacterium | reverse complement strand
GGCTTCACTCGCAAGTCAAATATTGTGGACACGAGTTCTAGTTTTTCCAATGGGGACAACGTTAAGTTCATTTGCGCTTATCCTAGCCACATTTCTTTTTGGAATTGCATTGGGAAGTATTATGGCTGACAAACTACTTGGGAATTCAAATCACGTTCTAAAATTTCTTCTAATCCAAATATCCATTGCAGTTCTATGTATTGCTATTTTGCCTTTATTTGAAAATTTAAATGAATGGACATTAAAAGCAGATCAACTGTTTTATGACCTAGATAACATAGCATTAAAAACTATTGGCATTCGGTCACTATTTGCATTCGGACTTATGTTTCTGCCAACACTTGGGTTCGGGCTAAGTTTTCCTCTAGCAAATCGAATAAATATCAATTTTTTTAAAACAAATAGTAAAACTCTTGGAAACACTTATGCACTTAATACAATAGGTGCAACACTAGGAACCATTATCACACCCTTCATTTTAATTCCTTTCATGGGAATTCGAATGTCATTATTTGTCATCTATTCTATCCTTATCTTTTTATGCCTCGTTGCAATGGCAATACACTTCAAATGGAATGACAAAAATATTATCAGATCTGGGATTACCGCAGCAACAGTCATCTTTCTTGGTTATATCTGGTCAAACCCAAAAATATCTACAGAACAACTTGGCAGTCACAATTTAGCACGGATAGAAATAGATGATCAAAAATCTCAACTAAATCTTATTGAGTATATTGAAGGAGATTTTTCAACTCTAAGCGTTATAGAGGACAAGAAATCAAAGGCACGCACTTTATACATGAATGGATTTAGCACAGCAACGGTCTCTGACTCTATTGGAGGAAGTGATTATATGCAAGCAATGGGTTTTATACCCATGGTCTTACATCCTAATCCAAAAAAAGTAATGGTAATTTGTTTTGGGACTGGCAACACTACTGGAACAGTATCTTTGTTTCCCGGAGCGCAGGTAGACGGCATAGAAATTGATAAAAATGTATTGTCGCTAGCTAATCATTTTTCAAAATGGAACCATAATGCACAGAGAAAGAAAAATGTTCATATGTATATTCAGGATGGCCGCACCTTCACAAGGTGGACTAAAAATAAATATGACGTAATAACACTTGAACCTATGTCACCTATTCAGGCGGGAACAGTTAATCTCTACTCACGAGAGTTTTATCAATTAGCTGCAGATCGTTTAAATAAAGATGGCCTCATGATGCAATGGCTACCACTTCACCTTGTGGGACCCGACGATGCAAAATCTATTTTAAAAACATTTCAGGAAGTTTACCCGCATACATCTATCTGGAATAGTTTTTTAACAAGAATAGTTTTGTTAGTTGGGTCAAAAGAGGAAGTCGCTCTTGACAAAATAAGATTTGAAGAGCTAATGCGCATATCTGAAATACAAAACTTAGCTCAACAAATAGGCATAAATACGTTTCTAGATTTCACAGATTTTTTTCTTACGGATGCAGCAGAAGTACGTTCTTTTGTTCAGAGCGCTGACCTTATAACTGACGATCGCCCTCTACTAGAGTTTTCCCCAGTAACCCTCCTACCTCCCTTGAAGCTGGAAGTAGATGAAACTTTCTTAAATTATCTAAAGTATCGAATTGGGAATTACCCTCAGGTAAGAGGAATGATGCCATCTGAAAAAAGACGATGGGAAAAAGATTTTCGTACCCGAACAGCTCAAAGACTTTCAATTTTCTCACAACGTTACCATGGGCCCGGAGAATCCGCCTTCAAGAAAAAGAATTACTCAGAGGGACTCGGCGAGGTAGTAACTTATCTAAATAAAAAAAAGGGCCAACCCATAAGGCTTAAAGGTATTCAATGGGAATAAATGGCGCAAAACTCGATAGGCATGCTTATTCCAAAACCAAGTGCTGGAGGTTTTTGAAGTTGAGGGATTCTTTAATGAACTCTTGAATCTCTTGGCTTATTCCATTTCCAAAGAGATCAACATACTTAAGAGACGTTAGCGTCTGACTTTCTGCAAGAGCCTTTCCACCATCATCCCCAATTTTATTTTTTGCAAGATCAAGTCTTTGCAGGTTCCCGAGTATGAGGGAGTCTGCAATTGCTTTAGCCCCATCTGACCCAATCTCGTTTTTCCATAAATTAAGGGAGGTCAGACGGGAAAAACCAGGAGACAGCGCAATCGACCTTACTCCTTCATCACCTATCGAATTTCTTTCAAGGTTAAGTGATTTGATCCCGGTCAATATGGTGGACCCAGCCAGTATCTGTATCCCTTTATCTGTTATATTATTGCGCTCCAGTTTCAAATCTCGAAGACTAAC
>JAPYPK010000153.1 GCA_029937655.1 Nitrospinaceae bacterium | reverse complement strand
TAAAATAATTTAAAAATCTTTAACAAAAAAATACCATGAATCCAATCCAGACATTTTTTAGCCAACTAAGCGAACGCTTTGCGACTCTATCTCAGGGACAAAAAGTAGCCGCCCTCGTTCTTGCAACAGTAACTATCGGCTCTATTCTTGCGATGTCATTTTGGATTAAAACACCTGACCTTCAATTACTGTATGCAAACCTCAGCGAACAAGACGCCTCAGCCATTGTTGACAATTTAAAATCTCAAAAAATTCCCTACGAGTTGTCCAACCAGGGAAAAACCATTCGTGTCCCAGCAAACCAAGTCCATGAGATTCGGTTAAAAATGGCGAGCGAAGGCCTTCCCGAAGGGAGTGAAGTTGGACTCGAAATATTCGATGAGACGTCATTGGGAATGACTGATTTCATTCAAAAATTAAATTTTCAGCGTGCTCTTCAGGGAGAACTTTCTAGAACTATTAAAACATTAGATGCAGTTGATCATGCCCGTGTACACTTAGTTATTCCAAAACAAACTTTATTCATAAGAGAAAAACCCAAAGGAAAAGCATCTGTCACTATTAAAACCAAGGCTGGAAAATTCCTTAATGAAAGCCAGGTGCAAGCGATTGTCCACCTAGTTTCTGCTAGTGTTGAAGGGATCACGGCGGACAATGTAGTTGTTGTCGATGTAAAAGGAAATTTGCTTAGCGGATCTCAAGAAACGAACGCTGGCGCTGCTCGTTCATCTTCCAACTATCAACATAAACGCCGAGTCGAACAAGAATTTGAAAAAAACATCTTAGCCATGCTTGAAGACGCTCTAGGGCAGGGAATGATTATTGCCCGAGTTACAGCCAAATTGGATTTCGAGAAAAACGACCATACAGAAGAAGTTTATGACCCTGATTCAGCAGTTATCCGTAGTCAACAAACGGCTTCAGAGTCAACGGTCGGCGCCACCCCAACGGGTGGTGTTATAGGTGTTCAAGCCCAGTTACCTGCTGGTCAAAATGAGGGTGGAGCTGGAACTTCAGGTCAACCTTCCAAAAGAGATAAAAATAACCAAGTTACCAACTACGAAATTAATAAAATTACCCGTGTAGTTTCAAAACCCACCGGTACGATCAGTAAACTTTCTGTGGCAGTAATGATTAATGGAGTAATGGCAGAGAATGATGCTGGAGAGGAAGAATATCAAGCAAGAACCCAGGAGGAGATGGATAAGTATACACAAATTGTGCAATCCGCCGTTGGGTATAACGAGGAACGTGGTGACCAAATCAAAGTGGAAAACATCCAATTCGACCGCAGTGTCGAACTCCAACGATTAAAAGAACTGGAGCGAGAAAAGCAGATTGATCTTGCCTTCCAGGTTGGGAAATATATCCTAGGCCTTATCTTTGTGATACTGTTTTACACACGGGCAATTAAACCCATTATCAATTGGATGACTACCAGTCCAAAAAAGGAAGAGGAAGTTGAAGAAGAAGTGAAAATAGAAGGCAAGAGTCCAGCTCAATTAGCAGAAGAAGAAGAAATGAAACGTCTTGAAGCAACATTATTGGATTCTGCTGAAATGAGGAAGTCCGTTACCGAATTTATACAAAAAGATCCTAAGTATACCGCCGGAGTTGTGAGAAAGTGGCTGCGTGAAAAAGCTACCACCTAAGGTTAAATTTTAATAAAATTCCCATCCAGAGGAGATGGCATGGCAACAACAACAACAAAACCACCAGTTAAGCTTACAGGACCAGAAAAAGCGGCTATTTTACTGATGTCAATAGGCGAGGATAATGCCGGCAACGTGATGGCTAATATGGAAGAACGTGAAATTCAGGCGATTGGTAATTATATGTCTGCCTTAGGCGACGTCGACCAGGAACTAATGAATATGGTCACTAAAGAATTCTACATGGCCACGAGAACAGGAATTGGTGGCATTGGTATCGCTGGAGCGGATTTTCTTAAAGCCGCTCTAATGAAAGCAATGGACCCCGCCAAGGCAACGGAAATACTTAACAATATTTCAACACCAGGGGAGGATCTTAGTGGCGGGATTGAAACACTCCGCATGCTGGAGCCAAAAAATATCGCTGCATTTTTACTGAATGAGCATCCTCAGACAGCTGCAATTGTTTTAGCTCATCTTGACGAGACTGTTGTTGGCCAAGTCATTTCAGAAATCCCTGAAGAGAAACGATCGGAGATCATGCTTCGATTGGCAACGTTAGAGCGTGTTTCACCTAACGTAATCCGAGAACTAGATGTTGCTCTTCAAGGAGAACTGAGACAACAGGGAGCCTCATCTGGAAGCAGGCTTGGCGGAGTAGCATTAACAGCCCAGATTATCGGGACTATGGATAAAGATGTTGAAGCTGGAATTATGGCTGAACTGGAAGAATCCAACCCTGAATTGGCACAGGAAATTAATGATCTTCGGTTTGTCTTTGAAGATATCAATAAGATTGATGATCCGGGCATTCAGCTGATTTTGAAAGAAATTGATCAAGCAGGTCTGCCGCTAGCTCTTAAAACGGCAAGTGACGAGCTTAAAGAAAAGCTTTTCTTTAATATGTCAGAACGTGCTTCTGATATGCTGAAAGATGATCTGGAAAACCTCCCCCCCACGAAGCTTGCCGATGTTGAAAAAGAGCAGAAAAAAATCATCGAAGTCTGCAAAAAACTAGAAGGAGAAGGAAAAATTCAAGTTGGAGGAGCAGGAGAAGAACTTGTCTAGACAATTTAAACCTTCATCCACATTCATTGACTTAGATAACCCTGAGGGACAAGACAATGATGAAACCCGTCTCTTTGAGTTAAGTGAATTCTTGGGTACCGAATCAAACCGAGGCCGAGGCTTTTCCTTCGACTCAGAAAATGCAAGAAATTTTGACCATGACAACATCAATAAAGCCAAGCAAGGAGTCAAGGAATTAATTGGAGACGCAGTTGCCAAAGCAAAATCATTAGCCATTGAAATCAAGGAAAATGCCTATAAGGAAGGACACAAAACTGGATCCGAAGAGGGGTTTCAGACGGCATATCAGAAAGGTGAAAATTCTGCGAAAGAAGAATTTGTCCCTCTTTTGCAAACAATAAATTCCCTGGTCCAGGAATTAAGCGAATTCCGGACAATGATGTACCCAAAAGTAGAAAAAGAAATGATTGAAATGATCACCGGACTAACAAAAAAAATCCTCCAACATGAAATCAACACTAACGAGGACAGTGTTAAACAAATGATTCTTCTGGCTATCAATTCTGTGATAGACAAAGAAAACATGACTATCCGCATTCATCCATCAGACAAAGGACATGCGGAGGCATTCTCTCCTGAATTGAAGAATCTATTTAGCGAAATCAAAAATATTACCTTTGAGGAGCACCCCGGGATTGAAAAGGGCGGGTGTATAATTGAAACGAACTTTGGAACGATTGATGCGAGAGTTGATCAACTCGAAAACCAAATTGACAAAATTTTAAAACTTGCCCCAGCTGTGCC
>JAPYPK010000152.1 GCA_029937655.1 Nitrospinaceae bacterium | reverse complement strand
ATTTCCTGTGGGGTTCTCAGGTCTTCTGATGTAGCTGTTGTTTTCTCCGAGCTTGGCGATTCGAACTCATCGCCATATGTTTTACTGTCTGGTTCCTTAGTTTGTTCCTCGGGGCTAGAATCTTTTGTGCTTTGGTTTTGGAAGAGAGGTTTGCTTGTATCCGCGTCCTCACTATTTTCTTCGTCGCCTAACTCACGTAGTAAAGCATCCAGTCGTTTTTCTTTCTCGGCATAGGCATTTTTTACTTTGTAAATGGTGTATGGGATGATCGTAATAATAGCCAAAGTTAACCCGAGGAGGAGGGGGTCGGATAAAATCTTAGCTAAAATCGGTTGAAGGGCGTCCAAGGTTCCCATCTCTTCCAAGTTCAAGAGAGTAGCAAGTTTTGACCAGGTCGCTTCAATGACGCCTATAATGTTTTCAAGGGTAGTTTCCATTTGGCCGAATTAGGCAGAAAAAAATGCTGGCAGATCCCTATTCTTGACTCTATACAAGCTTTTTTATATTAACATATTTTCAAAAAAACCAAAAAAATTAATCACTTAGAGTTGAATGATAAATAAAATGATATAATCCGCTGGCTTTAGCAAATGAGTCTCATAGGAGCATTAAATATGTTGATAGGTTGGTCTTGATTTGAAGAATTGATTGTTTGCACAGGTATTTGCATGAATAAGATCTCGGTTACTATAATCACCAAAAATGAAGAAAAAAACATCAGGCGTTGCTTGAAAAGCATTCAATGGGCTGATGAAATAGTGATCGTTGACACCTTTAGCAGCGACCGCACAGTGGAGATTTGTCGTGAGTTTACTGATAAGGTGTTTCAAGAAAGTTGGTTAGGTTATGGACTGCAGAAAAATCTTTGTGCTTCAAAGGCAACTAATCGATGGGTGTTAAATCTTGATGCCGATGAGGTGATTTCCTCCGAATGTGCAGCAGAGATTCAAGAGTTGCTGTCAGGGCAACCAGAGTTTTCGCTTTACCGGTTCCCGAGAAAAAACTTTATCGCTGACCGTTGGGTGCGTTATGCAGGTTGGTATCCCGACTTAATATCCAGGCTTTATGATAAGGATCGGGTTTCATTTTCAGATTCCATGGTGCACGAAAGATTAATCCCAGACAAAATAGGGGGCATCATCAATCGGCCTATTTTTCATTATTCTTTTGACGGGATGGAAGATTATATTGAACGTCAAAATCGATACTCATCTCTTTACGCGGAGGAAAAAAAACGGTTGAACTGGAAAGTTAACTGGACCCATCTTTACATAAGGCCGGTTTGGGCTTTCATAAGAACTTATTTTTTTAGACAAGGGTTTAGGGAGGGGTTTCTTGGTATTTTTTTGGCATTGGCAATGATGTTTTACACCTATCTTAAATATGCCAAAACCCGGTCAATACAATAAATACACTTATAAAGTTGGGAATTTAAATTATTTTAAGATAAAATATTTTCGTGTCAAGGTTATAAGTTTGGGTTGATTTGTTGTTTCCCGCCTCATCCCTTTAGTGTCAGGGTCATAGGTACTCACCTGTAATCAAGGCCTTCAAAACTGTAAAAGTGGTTGATGTGAAATACTATTTCTTGGTCGTTACTTTATTCGGAGTAAATTTTTGAGTAAATCACAATTGCTGATATTGATGATTCCCGTAGTACTATTTTCTCTCACTGCTCATGAATATTCTCATGGGAGAATAGCTTTTTTACTAGGTGATGATACAGCGAAGCGATTGGGTCGACTCTCTTTTAATCCGCTTAAACACCTGGACCCAATAGGCACCTTATTTTTTTACTTTATGGGTTTTGGCTGGGCTAAGCCGGTACCTGTAGACCCAGGAAATTTTGATCACCCAAGAAGAGATATGATGTATGTAGCAATTGCCGGTCCCCTGTGTAACTTGGCTCTTGCAGTAGCGTGTAGTTTTTTTATCCGGATTATTGAACCTTATGAAAGCTGGGTTTTATTTACTTTGTTGAGTTTTGGGGTATACATCAATGTAGCGCTGGCCATTTTTAACTTATTGCCTATATTTCCATTGGATGGTTCAAGCGTTATCAAAGGGTTAGTTCCTATTTCTGTGGCTGCCCGACTCGGTGATATGGATCGCTTTGGCGCTTTTCTTCTCATGGGTGTCATTTTACTGGATCATTTTGCCCACACCGGAATACTTGGTGTTGTTCTATGGGTACCAATTATTACTGCCGTTCAGTTTTTATCTCAGGATGCGTTTCCTGATCTTTATAATGTTCTTAGGATAAGTTTTTCAACTATCAGTGGTTAGGTTAAAAAAATACTTATGGCAGGAAATAGAATTTTAAGTGGTATGCAACCTTCAGGTCAGTTGCATTTGGGAAACTATCATGGCGCACTAAAAAACTGGATTTCCATGCAGGACAGCTTTGACTGTTTTTTCTTCATCGCTGACTTACATTCGCTTACTACATTATACGAAGACCCTCAACTACTTAAAAAATATTCTTTTGAAGTGGCTGTCGATTGGTTGAGTTCGGGATTGGATCCTGAGAAATGCACTTTGTTTGTGCAGTCTGAAATTCCTGAGCACGCTGAATTACACCTGATTCTTTCCATGATGGTCCCGGTACCCTGGCTTGAGCGCAACCCGACCTATAAAGAAAAACAGGATGAAGTGAAAAACATAGATATGAGTTCTTATGGGTTTTTGGGGTACCCGGTTTTGCAGACTGCTGACATCGTTCTTTACAAGGCGAATGCTGTTCCCGTAGGGATTGATCAAGTCCCTCACTTGGAACTTTCGCGGGAGATTATCCGTCGTTTTAATAAGTTGTATAAGAAAAAAGTGTTTATCGAACCTGAGGCCAAGATTTCAGATGTTCCCAAACTAAACGGGATCGATGGGCGTAAAATGAGCAAGAGTTATAATAATGCTATTTTCCTTTCGGACTCAGAAAAAGACATTACAAAAAAAGTTAAAGGCATGCTTACTGATCCTGCGCGTGGAAGACGAATTGATCCAGGCGATCCGGAGGCGTGTAATTTATTTCCTATGCATAAAATTTATTCCACTGTAAAAATGCAGGGCGAGATTATTTCTGCTTGCAAGAACGCAGAAATTGGTTGCGGCGACTGTAAACAAAAACTTGCGGACAACTTATTGGAATCGATGCTTCCAAATATGGAAAAGAGAAAAGAAGTAGCCGCAAAACCTAAAGAGGTTTATGAAATACTTCGTGCGGGCACAGAAAAGGCAAGAAAAGTAGCACGGGCTACACTGCTAGAGGCAAAAACGGCCATGAAAATTATTTGATCGGGTGACTATGGACTATAAAGAAACACTTAATTTGCCAGAAACAGATTTCCCTATGAAAGCCAACCTGGTTAAGAGGGAGCCAGAAATTCTTGCCCAATGGGAGAAGAGTAATGTTTATGCTTCGATCCGTGAAAAGCTTAAGGGAAAGCCCAAGTTCGTTTTTCATGATGGCCCACCGTATGCGAATGGGCATATTCATATGGGGCATGCTCTCAATAAAATTCTCAAAGATTTTAT
>JAPYPK010000151.1 GCA_029937655.1 Nitrospinaceae bacterium | reverse complement strand
ATATTTTTCTTTAATCGCGGATAATAGCCTCTTCCTATCATAAAAATCAATAGTATAGTTTCCGTTCAATCATACTCCTGCGATGACCAGGCCATGCTGCGGTTAGATCCGCCCGCGCTTCCTTTTCGCGTCACCAGTATGATCCCAAATGCATCTGTTAATGGGAACCAATTGATGACTTCATCTACTATCGCTTGCGGGCTATCACCTTTTTGAATTAATTCGTAAGCACGGTAGGCCGTTATTTTCATCATGATAGCTTCTCCATCGCCTGTTACAGCAACCCCCCCATTGGACCCAACATAAAGTCCGCTTCCTATAATGGGAACGTCGCCCACGCGACCGTAATGGGCTCCTACCATTCCACCAGTACTGAGTGCCGCCACAAATGTAGTGCCATCAAAAGCAACGCATCCAACGGTATCAGTTGAGGGCGATGTTGAAAAATCTTTCCCACCACCTGGGACGGTTTGCAGTTGGGTCGGCTCTAGGTCCTGATCGCCGGCAAACTTGGCCGCACCTTCTCCCGCTAATATTTGATACTTCGTCTCGCTCACCGCCTTAGCTGCTTGTATCGGATTTTTGAACCCTTCCATTGCAGCAACCGCACCAAATCGGCCATCGCTATCCATTATCGCTGCATCGTGCTCTACTTTTCCATTTTCACGCGCATGGGACCCTTTTCCTGCGTTATAACGTCCATCGTCTTCTAAAATAACTACTGCTTGCGCTACTGAATGTAGTAAACCCGCATTATTTTGACTTGCTGCATAACAGGCCTGAATTGCTTTTTTAGTGCCATCCGAATGCTCATTACTTGAACCAGCCCCTCCATGGGCAATAACGCTAAGTTTCTTAGCTTTCATTTATTGGACCCTATTCAAAGTTTTTACTAGTTTCTCACCTATTTTTGCCCGTCTCAATGGTAAAAATCCCTCCTAATGGGGTTGTTTGTAGAGTATAAGTAAATGAGGTATCCTTATATCCTAACAACTAATAAATTATGGTTAAATTTTGTCTACAGTGTAAAAACACATTTTGGGGAGGTCAGTTTTGCCCTAAATGTGAAGGGGAAATTCTTCTTCTAGATATGGCACAGGAAGAAAATAGAAAATACCTTCCCGAGCTTAATGTAGATGTGCGCCCTAAGTATTTCGCACGCAGTTCGATGCTCCTTACCTGCTTCGGATTTATCATGGCTCTTCCCCTGGGAGCGTTTGTATTTTTAAGCGGCTTATCAAACTCAGGCAATGTCAAATTGTGGGCATCGATGGGAGTTATAACTATTATTGGAGTCTCTTGGGGGTCTTGGGTTGCATCAAGGAAAATTTTTGATAAACAAATGGAATCAGTGGATAACAAAAAAGAACTCCAATTAGACTAATCCACACCTAGTTAAAAAAATGTTTACAAAGTTTATTTGGCTTTATGGCCAATGTCTTTCCTGTAATGGACACCATCCCATTTGATTTTATCTACTGCGGAATAAGCATTTTTGATTGCCTGATTAATATCTGAACCCAGTGCCGTTACTCCCAGGACACGTCCACCATTGGTTAAGACCTTTCCATTCTCTAGCTTCGTTCCCGCATGAAATACTACGGCTTGTTGATTGTCATCTGAATTCAAATCAGTGATTTCTTTTCCCTTTTCATACGAGTTAGGGTAACCCTTTGCTGCCATCACCACGCAAACGGTTGGCTCCTGTTTCCATTGTAAGGTTTGCGTGGAAAGGGTTCCGTCAATGCATGCTTCAAATATTGGGACGATATCGTTTTTAATTCGCATCATAATTGGTTGGGTTTCAGGATCGCCAAACCTTGCGTTGAATTCCAAAACCTTCGGCCCAGATTCGGTTAACATTAATCCTGCGTATAATATTCCTCTATAATACCGACCTTCTTTGGTCATGGCGCGTACCGTAGGAATCATTATTTCATCCATGACTTGCTGTTTTAATTCGTCTGTAAATACAGGCGCTGGAGAGTAAGCTCCCATACCACCCGTGTTGGGTCCCTTGTCTCCATCGAACGCCGCCTTATGATCTTGCGCCGAGTCGAGAGGTAAAACTGTTTTGCCATCAGTAAATGCCAAAAGTGAAACTTCTTGCCCCGTGAGAAACTCTTCGATCACTACTTGATTACCTGCACTGCCAAAAGCTTTTTCCTGCATGATCGATTGAACCGCAGAACGAGCTTCTTCACCATTGCTACATAAAATAACCCCTTTACCAGCAGCAAGACCACTTGCCTTCACTACTACTGGTTCGTCTTCCTTGGTAAAAAGTTTTACCTGATCCGGAGAATCAAAGGATTCATATCGTGCGGTAGGGATCCCATATTTTTTCATAAGGTCTTTACAGAAGACCTTACTTCCCTCTATTTCAGAAGCTCTTTGAGAAGGCCCAAATACACGTAATCCACTCTCTTCAAAGCTATCAACAATTCCTTTTACCAGCGGCTGTTCAGGTCCCACAATCGTAAGACCGATTCCGGTTACTGTGGCAAATTGGAGTAATGCGTTAATATTATCTGCTGGGATTTCAATATTTTCTGCCACATTCGCAGTACCAGCATTACCTGGCGCGCAATATATTTTCTTTACTAGTGGGCTTTGAGCAATTTTCCATGCTAGCGCGTGCTCGCGACCCCCGCCACCTACAATTAGAACTCTCATATTTTTCCTTATAACTAAATTAGATTCTACGATTGGTTTTAACTCTGGTTTTTATTTTGGAGAAAAGATTTTATCGTTAGAGCATCTGAAGCCGTCGGCATTAGACGAAGATATTCTCTAAAATGCTCAGAAGCATTATTCATATCTTTTTCCTGCATCAAAATTAACCCTAAATTCTTATGCACGCCCGCTAAATTCGGGTTTTTCAATAAAACCATTTTTAATAAATTTTTGGCTTCCATTATATTTCCCGTAGTCATGTGTAAATTGGCAAGATTGATATAAGGTGATAAGAATCCAGGATCGTAGGCGATAGCGTTTTCGTAGTGTTGCTTTGCCTCTTCTTGCTTCCCAAGCATGGCATAAGATGTTGCCAAACCAAAATGTGCCTTCGGATGCCTTGGTTGCATTTTTAGAAAACTTTTAAAATTTTCAATTGCTTCTTCAAGCTGTTTTCGTTCTATCGCCAAAAAACCCAGGTTAAAAAATGCCTCTTCAAAGTAAGGGTTATATTTTATAGCTAACCGATAAGACGACATTGCCTGGTCCGGATTTCCTGTTAGATGCAGAGCCTTGGCTAAATTATAATGTCCGGGAGCGTAGTCCGGTTTTTGTTCCAACGCTTTCTGGGTATATAAAATTGCCTGATCATATTTTTTTTTCTTGCCATATATATTTCCCAGATTACTCAACGCGAAAAAATAATTTGGATTTAATCGAAGAGCCGCTTCAAATTCTTCAACTGCTAGGTCGTATTCCCCGACCTTATCGTAAGCCTCTCCTAAATTATTATATGGGCGTATAAGAAAAGGTGCTTTTTGTTTTGCATCGGTCCATAAACTAACTTCATCTTTCCATACTTT
>JAPYPK010000019.1 GCA_029937655.1 Nitrospinaceae bacterium | reverse complement strand
ATGAGCCGACTAACCATTTCGATTTAAAATCAGTCGAATGGCTTGAAGGATTTCTAAAAAAATACGACGGTAGCCTGCTGCTTATCTCCCATGATCGGCGATTCCTTAATAATCTCGTCACAAGAATTGTTGAGCTTGACCGAGGCGTCTTAACGTCCTATTCAGGTGACTACAATGATTTTGAGCGCTTAAAAAAAGAACGCGAAGCCCAACTCGTATCAGAATCAATGAATCAACAAAAGCGCATCAGCGAAATCGAGCGCTTCATAGAACGCTTTCGTGCCAAGAATACGAAAGCTACTCAAGTTCAGAGTCGAATCAAAATGCTCAATAAAATGGAACGCATCGAGACTATGACAGACACAAAAACCGTAGGCTTTCGCTTTCCACAACCAGTTCGCACCGGTCGCATCTCTATGGAGTTGGAAAAAATCGATAAAAGTTATGGAAATAATATCGTCTATCAAAATTTTTCAATCAGAATAGAACGGGGATGGAAGGTGGCTCTTGTAGGAGAAAATGGTGCTGGAAAATCTACACTCATAAAACTGCTCGCAGGGATCGTTCCTCATGACAGCGGTCAAATCCAACTCGGTCATAATGTCACGCGTTCCTACTATGCTCAACACCAAGCAGACACACTCGACCCCAAAAAAACCGTTTTGGAATCAATTGATGAATTGAGCCATAACCTCTTGCGCACCCATATCCGCACGATCCTTGGATCATTTTTATTTTCTGGTGATGATGTAAACAAAAAGGTTAGTGTCCTATCTGGTGGAGAACGTTCAAGGCTTTCCCTCGCTCGTATGCTAGCATCACCTTCATCGTTACTTCTTCTAGATGAACCAACCAACCACCTCGATATGCGTTCATGTGAAGTTCTCTCTGCTGCATTGGCTGACTACGAAGGAACCCTTTGTGTCATTTCTCATGATAGATTTTTTCTTGACGGTTTTGTTAACAGAGTTTGGGAAATCAAACAAGGTTCTGTGAGCGAATATATTGGTAATTATAGTGACTATGAAAACTCAAAATCTCAGGAACGAGAAATTGAATTATCAAACCAGACAACATCTACCAGAAAACCATCTATATCTCCTCCCCAGCAGTCGCATGGTCGCAAACGTATTGAAGCAGAAAACAGAAACATCAAACACCAGACATTGAAACCCTTACGATCCAATCTTAAAAAAATTGAAACTCGGCTAGAAACAGTGCTGACATTAAAAACAATTATAGAAAACAAACTGGCCAACTCGAGTATTTATGAACCAAAGAATAAAGATCAACTTTTAGAAACGCTTAATCAGCAAATAGAGCTGACTAATGAAGAAAAATCTCTCACTGAAGAGTGGGATAAACTTTCATCTCAAATTGAAAGTTATAATAAAAGCAGTATTCTAAAAAATTAAGCCAATGATGGTAACTATTTTTTCTAGCCTAGTTTTGATATTTTTTATTTTACTTGCCGGCATGGCCATTATTCCAGTGTTTTTTGGCGCACCATGGCATCCGTTGTCTGACAAAAACATTAATAGGATTATAAAGTTTGCTGATCTTAACCCCGGAGAAAATTTTTACGACCTTGGGTCGGGGGATGGCAGGGTTTTAATAGCAGCATCGAGAAAAAGGTTTATTCACGGTGTTGGTGTGGAGATTGACCCAATAAAAGTCTGGCTTTCCAGATATTTTGTAATAACAAAAAAACTTACTGACAAGGTCTGCATTCATCGTGGCAATATGTTTAATTTTGATGTGAGCGAAGCCGATGTCCTATACCTCTATCTTACTCATCAGGCCCTAGACCGTTTGTTCCCAGAAATTTTAGAACAAATGAAACCTTCCGCGCGGATCATTTGCTATCGATTCTGCATTCGCAATCTGGAACCAACTAAAGTTAACAATGATAAAAACCTGTTTCTATACAACTTAAACAAAGGGAGGACAGTGAATGAATATTCTTAATAAAATTTTTAAATAAAAACTTAACTAAAATGTTTTACTTTGTTACGACTAGATCACTCCAGACGTAAGCTTTTCTCCCACCTAAGTCAACCAAAAGCCAAGGTTTTCCGTTAAAATTAACTTTTGTCCTGCGAATCAAGACCAAGCGGTCACCTTTGTTTAATTGACCTACCTCAGGAAATTTTGGGCCCGGACCGTTTTTTAGTGAAACCCCATCAATTTTAGCAATTACTGATCTAGTATTAGTAAATGGTACAGGAGAGGCTGGAAGTATGGGCTTCTTAACTACGGGGGACGTGGGCTGTTTTAAGGTTGGAGGAGTGAGGTTAGATGCCAATATATTTTCTGGTTCTAACGGTCTGGTCGTAGGCGCCACCTTATTACCTTGGATAATCTCGTTTAGAGATTCGACCTCTGGGATCGCTGGGTCTTGTGGCGCTACCACCTTCGGTTCAATTGGATCAACCATACTTAGTTTCTCTCTCGTGATTTGAGAGACTGGGACGTCCTTACTCCCCACCCCTTCATCAAAATGAATAAAAATTGGATTGGACACCAAATAATTTTCGGGATCTGCTTCCACTTTAAGCCGATAAAAAACTGGGCCGTCATTTTTATCAAAATTCACATCACGCCAAGTCAATTCATATGGAAGTGCTATCGTTTCCTTTTTTACTTCCAGACCGTTACGGATGACTGACAAACGAACCGTTTTTTCTGTTCCATTTGTCATCCGAACCTTGATTTTCAACTCAGGGAAATCATTAGATACTAGTTCTTCACCCATGTTAGCTTGACGGCCTGACAGAGCATCACTTACCGTGAAACCATCTAATGAAATTCTTTCATCTCCTGTCTGGCGCACTGCATACATACGTCCGCTGGCCATAGCATCAAGGACATCGTTACGAGATTTTTGGCGAACGAGGAATATCGTTCGAACTTCACCAAACTTGGTTCTTCCGTCCTCACATAAATAATTGTTTCCACCATAACCCCAAACTGGTTTTTCTCGCTTTCCTTGAATATATTCACCCAGCACATTATCCCATTCGTTCCCAGGTTCAATTTGCATAACTGGAAAATCGGCGATGGACTGAAAACCAGTGTAATCAGAAGTTAACATTAAGTCTTTTGGGTAGGGATCGGTCTTGTAAGTAATCCGTCCTTTTTGTTTTATTGCATTAGGAGCTTCCATGTGGTTCCAAAAAACCAACCCGCCGTTACTATTCACATAATTAATTAATTCTTGATAGGGTTGAATACCCAAGTCCCCTTTATACTGACTAAATGGAGAGCTTCTAAAGGGCATATTATTGAGAACAAGGAGAAACATGATTCCTGCAATCAACCTGGTAAACTTCTTTTTATATCCTTTCAAAAAAGCCACGAGGAACAGTAAAAAAAAGACAACGCACCCTACAAAGTACTGCTGATAATGTATTAAGTACCGCTTCGAAAAATTACTATCCAAAATAGGCAGTTGCTCATAAAGTTTCGGTGTATCAAGCCCAACTACAAAGAGGTGCTTGTCCAGATTATTAGCAACAAGGTTGTCTGTAAAAACATTCCCCGTCCAATAGTAAAACGGAGCAACCTCCGCACCAGAAATAAGAAGGGTCTCTTCAAACTGCTTGTCGTTATCATTGATTTCTGAAATATAAGCCGGCGCACCTACGGTAAGAATTGACGAGCTCTCATTTCGCTTCCTAATGATACGCTCTAGGGGCACTATCCCGTATTCCAATGCGTCACGAGCTTGATCACCAAAAATCACCACATCGATTCCCTTTAAACGGGCCTGTTTGGCTACTTCCTGGAGCGTAGAGCACCCACGACTAAAGCGAGTTTTTACATCGGCAACCCCATCTAATTGTATAAAACCAGCAAAAATAATATCCACTGATGCCAGCAGAATAACTATTACTCCGACTAAAGTAAAAAGCACCTGAAAGCGATACGGTTCTTTTGTGAAATAATAATTCACTCTATATTTTTTCATCTTTAAATTATTCTTAAGAAATTCATTGACCATCAGACCAACTCGCAGGACATGTTATCATTTTTAAAGGCAGCTACCTAGAGGGGTAGTCAAATACGCCAACCAAGTATTAGCAAGTCTTTACTCTCGTCACCATTCATTTCGTTTTTGTTTGCCCACCAGTCACATAACCCCCATTTTTTGATTTATTTTTTAGATATATGGTACGATATTGCTGATGCTGTATTTCATAACAACTCCTTCCGCTCCGCGAGACCCAAAAGCTGATCAAGCAAATAAAAGACTTGATTATCAATCTATAGGCTCAGCGTTCAGGAAAAACCTTCGATGATAAAAAAAATTTTAGTCGCAGACAACAGTATCACTATCCAAAAGATCGTGACCATGGCCTTTGAACATGAAGATGTTGTTGTTGAGGGTGTTAGTAAAGGGAAAGATGCACTCGATAAAATGAAAACTTTTAAACCAGACATTGTTTTAGCGGGTATTGACATGCAAGATTTGACAGGGTTTGAATTGTCTAAAAAAATTAAAAATGATCCAACATTTCACTCCACAAAAGTACTTCTTTTAGCTGGTGACTTCGAATCATTCAATATAAATTTATTCGATAGTTCCGGCGCCGATGACCACATTTCAAAACCTTTTAAATCAGAAGATATTATAAAAAAAGTTAAGGATTTACTTTCAGAAAAATCGCCTGACTCCAGCATTGAAACTATCAACCTAACTCCAATTGATTTAGACGTGTCTGTTGAATCTACTGAAACAACTATTGAACTTTCTACAGAAGACATGGTCGAAGAAGAGGTTTCTACTATCAATCTTTCTTCGACAAACCTTGAAGAACCAGTAAATTCTAATCCTGTAGAAGAGGTGAAACAAAAACAAGTTGACGAAGATACGCTCGATGCAATGATCAAGGATGTCGATGTCTTAAAAAAATCAGCCAAACCTTCAGATATTGATTATGACGAATTGAGCGAAGAAGTTGCCCCTACGCACGAAGATGCCGTAGGAGATGAGTTGGATATGGCTTTCCGGGAGATAGTAAGTTGTGGCTCCCAAAAAGAACCAGATAATGTTTCAAGCGTCAAACTCGAACTGGTTAGTAGACCCTCCTCCAAAGAGAGTATTATCCCCGAACCGGAAGATTTGTTGGGTGAAATAACTTCCTCCGCGGTGAAAGGGGGGAAAAGGCTAGCTGTCCCGAGTTCGACGGACAAAGGCAAACATCCCCTAGAAGGTATGATTCATTCTTCTATAGAAAGAGAACTTTCCGAACTGTCAAATAGCATCACGCAATCTGTACGAGAAATAGTTCATGAAATTACCCCAAAAATTGTTAGAGAAATTGTTAAAGAAGAAATCGACAAGATCAAAAATTCATGAGAAACATAAGTCGCTTCTCCGGTTCAATCTATTTCTTAAAATAAAACGTTTTTACTTTTTTATGTATCTTCGTGGTAATACATCTACGCATATTTTTTTATTCCAAATCTTCTCAGAGTTAAATTCTACGGGAAAATCTTTCCCTTAATTATAAAGAAACTGGCTTTATAAAAATTCCTTCATGGATCAATTAGAAAAAATTTACAGCCCAAAAGAAGTTGAGGAGCGCTGGGGAAAATACTGGGATGAAAACCGATTGTTTCATGGTGATGAAACGTCAACTAAAAAACCATTTTCAATAGTAATTCCACCCCCAAATGTCACCGGATCCCTACACATGGGGCATGCCTTCAACAACACACTCCAAGATGTTCTTGCCCGCTGGAAACGTATGTTAGGGTTTGAAGTTCTATGGCAACCGGGAACCGACCATGCTGGCATCGCCACTCAAAATGTCGTTGAACGTCAATTACACGCGGAGGGAATTAATCGCCAAGAAATAGGTCGCGAAGAATTTATCAAGCGTGTCTGGAAGTGGCGAGAAGAATCGGGAGGAACTATTAATCACCAGTTAAGTAAACTGGGGAGTTCTTTGGATTGGGAAAGAGACCGGTTTACTATGGATGAAGGTCTTTCAAAAGCAGTGCGAGAAGTTTTTGTCTCTCTTTATGAAGATGGGTTAATTTATAAGGGGGACTACATAATCAATTGGTGCCCTAGATGCACAACAGCACTCTCGGATCTGGAGGTGGAACACCAAGAGACCCAAGGGCACCTTTACAACATAAAATATCAATTCAAAAACAGTAAAAATTCATTAACTATAGCGACGACACGCCCTGAAACTTTGCTAGGTGATTCCGCTGTTGCAGTAAATCCCAAAGATGAGCGCTACCAAAGTATGATTGGTGAAACGCTCATCCTTCCTCTCCTTGGAAGAGAGCTCCCACTGATTGGAGACAATTATGTTGACTCCTCTTTCGGGTCGGGAGCACTAAAAGTAACCCCCGCGCATGACCCTAATGATTTTGAACTTGGGCGTCGCCATGATCTAGAGCTTATTAATGTTATGAACCCTGACGGTTCTATGAACGAAGCAGCTGGCCCACTCTACCAAGGGCTTGACCGTTTTACCTGCCGACAAAAATTAGTTGAAAATTTAAAAATACAAAATTTTTTGGAAAGTATCGAAGAGCATACGCACTCCGTAGGGCACTGTTATCGTTGTCATACAGTGGTGGAACCCTATGTGTCCACTCAATGGTTTGTTAAAACTAAACCTCTCGCCAAATCGGCGATCGAAGCCGTGAAAAGTGGCCGCATACATATAGTCCCTAAACTTTGGGAAAACACCTATTTTAACTGGATGGAAAATATACGCGACTGGTGTATTTCAAGACAAATCTGGTGGGGTCACCAGATTCCTGCATGGAACTGCCCAGCATGCAAGAAAATAACAGTTGCTCGAGAAACTCCAAAGGTGTGTTCTCACTGCGAAGAAGGTGACCTAATTCAGGAAGTCGATGTTCTTGATACTTGGTTTAGTTCTGCGCTTTGGCCGTTCTCAACATTAGGCTGGCCAGAACAAACTCAAACTCTGAACAAGTTTTACCCCACTTCAGTGCTTTGCACGGGATTTGACATTCTCTTTTTCTGGGTAGCAAGAATGATCATGATGGGGATTAGATTTATGGACAATATCCCCTTCCACAGTGTTTATATCCACGCGCTAATTCGCGACTCTGAAGGGCAGAAAATGAGCAAGACAAAAGGAAATGTAATCGACCCATTAACCATGATGGACAAGTATGGCACCGATGCTCTCCGCTTCACATTAGCAGCATTTGCCGCACAAGGTCGCGACATAAAACTTTCAGAAGAACGCATCGAGGGATACCGAAATTTTTGTAATAAATTATGGAATGCTTCTCGTTTTGTATTGATGAATCTAGATGGCTACGATGGAACCTACAAATTAATCCCTAATGAAGAACGTCCCGCATCACACCGTTGGATTCTAAGTCGCCTAAATGAAGCATGCCGCGAAGTTAACCATGCGCTTGAGGAATTTAAATTCAATGACGCGGCTTCTTCCATATACAAATTTATATGGAACGAATACTGTGACTGGTTTTTGGAATTATCCAAACCTCATTTGTATGGTGGAAACGACCGCAAAGAAACTCAAAATATACTTGTCTATGTACTGGAAAATTGCCTGCGCTTACTCCACCCATTTATGCCATTTATCACGGAAGAAATACACAGCAAACTGCCAGGAACAACCGGTAGCATGATGGAAAACACATTTCCGGAATACAAAGAAAATAATGTTGATTTAGAAGCAGAAAAAACATTTTCCACTGTCATTAATGTCATTGACTGCGTGCGTAATGTTCGCGGGGAAATGAATTTAAACCCTGGCCTCAACCTTGACCTTCTAATTAGGACCAGGCACGATCATGAGGTCACAACATTAAATAACAATACGCAATATATCAATAGTTTAGGCCGGGCAAACCTTATCAAATCAGGCCCCACAGTAAAAAAACCAAGGGTATCCATCTCATCCGTTTGCGGTGAAATGGATATTTTCATTCCCCTTGAAGGAAAAATTAATTTTACAGAAGAAAAAAACCGAGTCGAAAAAGAGTTGAATAAAATTGAAAAAGATATCATAGTCTTAGTTAAGAAACTCTCCAATAAGAATTTTATCGATAAGGCACCCCCAGAGGTTATCGAGAAAGATAGTCAGAGAAAAAAAATCCTCTCTGAAAAGCAAGCGCGACTTAAGATCCACCTTGAAACTGTTAACATTGCGCTCTCTCAACAAAACTTAGATTAAGTTGAAAAACAACCCAAAGTTATACGTATTTTATGGAAGTCACGTCAAAACCTATTACACGAGAAGGCATTTCTGAAGAAGCAAAGTGGGATCTCACTGGTTTATTTTTGCAAGAATCCTTGTGGAAGGAGGACTTTAAAAAATTAGAAGCAGACCTCGCGGGGTACGAATCTTTTAAGGGAACCCTTTCAAGTTCAGCGAAAGCCATTAAAGAATGTATTGAATTTGACATCGGCATATCTCGAAAGATAGAAAAGCTTTATACCTATGCCCACCTTCGGAACGACGAAGATAAAACCCACGCCATAAATCAAGGTAATTTTGAAAAAATGGTTCGTTTGCATACACTCGCGGCGCAAGCGAATAGCTATATTCCATCCGAACTCATGGCTATTGAAGAAGATCGGATGCACCAATTCTTACAGAGTAAGGAATTAAGTTTTTACAAACTACACTTAGAAAAAATACTACGATATAGGAAATACACCCTCTCTGAAAAAGAAGAAAAGCTTCTTGCCTCGTCTGCAGAAATTGCTAGAACTGCACGTGATGCCTTTGAAATGCTCGACAACGCGGATCTAAAACTTGGTGCCGTTATTGACGAAAACGGGAATGAAGTAGTTATTACGCAAGGAAACTTTCAAAGTATAATGCAAAGCCAAGACCGTAGAGTCCGTAAAGAAGCTTTTGAAGAGTTCTATAGCGCATATTCTGACCATCAATACACATTCGCATCTCTTCTTTCCAGTAATATCAAGAAAGATATTTTCTACGCACGTGAGAAAAATCATGCTTCAGTCAGAGAAAAAGCCATGTTTAGCGAAAATATTCCCGTTGAGGTCTACGACAACCTCATTGCATCGGTTCACGAAAACATGGCACCTCTACACAAATATTTTTCCTTAAGGAAAAAGATCCTTAAACTTGATCAAATTCATATCTATGATATGAACGTACCGTTGGTAAAAAGTATTCATTGGCATGTCGGGTACAACGATTCAGTAAAAAAAATTCTCAACTCCCTCCAACCCCTAGGGTCTGACTACACAAAAGTCCTAAGAAAAGGGCTTACTCAGGACCGTTGGGTAGACCGTTATGAGTCAAAAGGCAAACGAAGTGGAGCCTACTCGTCAGGATGTTATGATTCAAATCCTTTTATCCTGATGAATTATCAAGAAGATAATATAAACAGTATGTACACCCTAGCCCATGAAGCAGGACATTCCATGCACTCGTTTCTCTCACGAAAAACACAACCCTACCTTTACGCAGATTACACCATCTTCGTCGCTGAAGTGGCATCTACATTCAACGAAGCCCTTCTTACAAAATATCTTTTTTCACAGGACATTGATAAAAGTATGAAGATTTATCTCACTTGCAGAGAAATAGATAATTTGCGAGGGACTCTCTACAGACAAACCATGTTCGCTGAATTCGAACACCTAGTTTATGCCTCAGCAGAAAAAAACCAACCCATGACTCTGGATGCCTTTAAGGATATTTACCAAAAACTACTTAAAGAATATTTTGGTGAAAATACTACTCTTGACGATTGCCTATCCTACGAATGTTTTAGAATTCCACATTTTTACTTTAGTTTTTATGTTTATAAATATGCTACTGGAATTTCGGCCGCCTATGCCTTAGTAGACATGGTTTCGGGGGGAGGGACAACTGAATTGAACGACTATTTAAATTTTCTAAAAGAAGGAGGGTCGAAGTACCCTATCGATCTCCTAAAAGGCGCAGGCGTGGACATGACTTCTCCAGAACCAGTTCGCACCGCTCTGAAAAAGTTTTCGACTCTAGTTGATCAGCTTGAGATTCTAACCAACTGACCATTTATCAATTTATATTTATTTAAAGGAATACAATGTTAAAAAAATCCGGGAGCCACCAACAACCTAATCGAGGTAATGCTCGAAAACGAGGTAATTCGAATGTATCCAAAAATGGTCAAAGCCATAGCAATGTAAATGGAAGCCCAAATCGAAATACTAGGCATGGAAGAAAATCACACGAACCACATCTTTGGGCTTCGTCCGCTTCTTCATCCACAACATTGACCTCCCACCTCTCCATGGGCAACAGGCGAAACCAGGATGGGTCAGGAAAAAGTATTGGAAATACGAATGCGCCCGAAAGGTCAAACGGAAAACCAAGAGTGCCGTCTAATCATAAAAAAAATGGGCGAACCCGAAATGGAGTTCAACAACACACCAATAAAAGGTACCCTAATAATAAATCTAATTTAGCTCACACAAAACAATCACCCAGTGGAGCACCAATCACCTCTAATGCTTCAACGCAAGGAGAAAAAATTGGTCATGATAAAATTCATAAATCTAAAACAAATACCATGGGTATAGATCCATTTGAACTATTTTGCGCTTACCATTTAGGGATCACTTCTCAGAATCAGTATCGCCCATCAAATATTAATGATGTTGCTAACCGTTTTAAAGTTGACGTTGGTACGACTCGGCAAATATTAAAAGAGTATGGAATGGACTCAGCATCTTTACTTGACCGAGACTTTGATATGGCCCTTGCACAACTTGACATTCAGGTTGCACCGGAAGGAATCAACCGTACAGAGTTAGGGAAAAGCATTTTCGAGGATTTCTTAGAATCTCCGATAAAAAAAAGGGACTGGAAAAAGATTTTAGATGACGACAAAAAAGAAAATGCAAAAACGTTTAGTCAACGATAGCTGTTAACTCACCATCAGTTAAAAACCTTAATTAAAATCTGTCGTTACATTCATACGCTTAAACTTTAATCCCTCGCGCACAATCCTATCCTGCAATCTTTTAGCCTGTCCGTTAGAACACTTTAAATCGTTCATCAAGATAGAAAATGCAAATCGTTCTCCATCAGCTGATTGAAAATAACCTGATAACGCGCTCACAGAATTCAATGTCCCTGTTTTTACTCGTGCACGCTCTGCACTGTTGTGTCCATTCATTCGTTTTAAAACATTGCCGTCCCTACCCATTACCCCTAAAGCAGAAATAAATTCTGGGTAAACCCCAAGATCCGCATACATATCCTGAATCACCGATACAATCTGATCTGGACTCAGTCGGTTTTGTCTCGACAAACCGGATCCATCTAAAATAGAAAATCCCTCCGGTTTATATTTTAGGGACTGCATATATTCATCCATCGCGCGTAAACCATTTAGAGTAGTGCCCGGAGAACCATAAATATCAGCACCAATAGTTTTTAAAATCTGTTCAGCAACAAAATTATTGCTAAACTTATTTAATCCTCTAAGAATCAGAGAAAGAGGCATTGAGGAATGACTCAAGATTTCATAGGCACCTTCTGGAACAAAACCCACTCGAACCTTACCCGTTACCTCAACCCCTTCTTGGCGAAGATATTCCTTAAAAACACTTGCTGCGTAATACGCAGGTCTGGTTATATTCAAGTAGTATGTTTCTCGCGCATGATTTACTGATACAACCCCAGATATGGTGATTTCATTATGACCACCCCGATCAATACGATTAACTATCAATCGACTGCGTTTTGACTTTGAGACTGTTCTAGCCCGGTTGTCCACCCGTATAAACTCTATATTTGGGTCAACTACCACGACCGGCCTATCTCCTGGCTTTTCCCCAGGATTAATATGTACAGTAACGGTATTAAAATTGAACGATAAAGCCCCCAAGGGGGCGTTGTATGCCTCTACTCCTCCTTTTTTCCACGTCTTAACCCGCAGGTTGTTATCGAAAAACGAAGCATCAGCAATGATATCTCCATGAACCTTACGAAGAGGAATATTTTTCAACTCTTTTACCAAAAGCCACATCTGTTCACTCACAAGGTTTGGGTCACCAAACCCTTTGATAAAAATATCACCTCTTAGAGTTTCCCCGCCAACCGGCGTAGTGGCATACAAGCCAGTTTTGAATCTGTAGTCCGGCCTCAATCGTTTCAAAGCCATAGCAGTTGTCAAAAGCTTTACATTCGAAGCTGGTGCAAACAAGCGATGGCTATTAACAGAGTACAAGGTTTGGTTTCTTTCGAGAGAATGAATTTTTATCCCGAAGTTTTGTTTTCGCAAACAAGAGTTACCCAAAATAGTTTCCACAGTCTTGACAAAAACAGATTCGGCCGACTCTGGTTTCTGCGCATGAATTCTTTCTGGGAACAACCAAATAATAGAAAGAAAAGTAATTGTAAAAATTATTTTCATTTTGACTATCGTCTTAACCATTAAAAAATACTAACGCCTAGTTTAGGAAAACTCAAATAGCACGCATCTTTAAATAAAAAAATTTTCTTCAGTCAAGTTAATACCAAATTAAAATATACGAAAATAATAGTTTCAAGTACTATATGTTGATAGTAACTAACCACCGAAACCAAAAGATAGAAGTTTAATTATATATCAACTCCTAATAACTAGACCTTACCATCTACTTTTCTGTAGATTTACTTGGACTCGGGTACTATAAAAAATGAGACCAAATTTTAACTCAAAGAAAAATCTAGACCATTTTTATTCCCAGCATGATACTGTTTGGAATTAATGTTGTCTCGCTGGAAAACCAATATCTTTTTTTATTGTTAACCCATTTTTTTTAAATTATCCATGAAATACGATCTCTTAGGAATTGGAAACGCATTAGTCGACATTGAGGTCTGCGTTGACGACAAATTCATAAAACAAAACTCTCTAACCAAGGGCGGGATGACTCTCTTGAGTGCAGAAAAACAGAATAAAATTTTAAAAGAACTTCATGGCCTCTCAACAAAGATTTCATCGGGTGGATCTGCTGCCAATACAATCCATGGGCTAAGTGTCCTTGGTGGCAAAACGTACTATATCGGAAGGGTTGCTAATGATATCTATGGGAAACACTACGTCGAGGATATGCGTTCTTGTGGTGTCTCATTTTCAGGAACTGGAAATAGCCTCAGTGAAACTGGAACCTGTGTCATTTTAGTTACCCCTGACAGTGAACGGACCATGCTCACGCACCTTGGAGCATCCTCTTTGTTGCACCCTGATAATGTTGATGAAACAGTTATAAAAAATTCTGGGATGGTTTATATCGAAGGATACCTTTGGACAGGAGAGGACACATGCAATGCTGCCGAAAAACTATGTAAAATCGCCAAAAAGAATAAAATTCCCGTTGCTTTTACCCTAAGTGACGCCTTTATTATTAATAGTTTTAAAAAACGACTCACCGACTTTATTCGACAAAATGTGGACATCCTGTTTTGTAATGATATAGAGGCCAAGGCTATGGCAGAAACTGAGGATACGCGTGAAGCATTTGATGATCTCAAAGGAATGGTCGAAACTATATTTGTTACCAGGGGTGAAAATGGGTCTTGGGCTTCCAACGCAACTGAAGAAAAAATTACAGTGAATGTATTCCCAACAAAGGCGGTCGATGCTACTGGAGCCGGTGATTTATTTGCAGCAGGAGCATTATATGGAATTATTAAAAATTACAGTTTGAAAGACTCGGCTATTATAGGGTCCTTCTGTGCATCCAAAGTAGTTTCCCATATGGGTGGGCGCATGCCTATTGGTTCGGAAGTTAACGCAGAAAAAATTATCCAAAAATATCAAAAGCTTTAAAAATGAGAGTTGTTAATCATTAATGATTATGGCGCTTTTTGCGTACGGTGATAGGCGATCCATATATCACAGTGTCCTTTAGTAAATGCTTCAAACCCCATCAAGCGTTGTTTCCAGTTCGGTTTTAAAATGCGGTAGCATTCCTCTGCCACCGCATCTAAGTATTCTCCAAACAAACGTTCCACATCCTTTGTTTTTGATTTGCTACGAACATCAAGAAATGACACCTTTTTAATAGCCTCAATACTAGCTTTTTTTGACGCGTAGTAATATTCAAGGACTTCTTTCATCTCCTCTTTCGAACCAGGCCGGTGGAGGTGACCAGCAATGTAGGTATTGAAGTCAAGCTTCAGCACCTTTTCAATTCCTTTCATTTGACTAAAAATATCTACAGTATAAGCAAAGTTCTTAAATGGGACCGACTTAGGTGTCACTGTGTCCACATACATCATAATCTTACGCGAAGGAATATAAACTATAGAGTTGCCTTTTCCATGCCCTTCTCCCATATACATTAACTCGATCGTGATGCCGCCTATTGAAAGACTATAGTTTGTCCCAAAATTAATATGTGGCAAAGGACGGTTCTTATCCCTATATCTTTTGAGAGCTTTACCTGTTTCCACCTGAGCAACTATCTGCACTCCATCGCCTGCAAAAAGGTGTGCGTCCCCAATATGATCAATATGCGAATGAGAATAAATCATGAATCTAACCGGCTGACTGGTAATTTCTCTGATAGCTTTCTTGAGTAGTTTTCCTTTCCCTTTTATAGGGTCGGTGATAACTACACCCTCTGAAGTAACAATAAATAAATTGTTGTACACTCCCGTCGAAAAAAAATAAACTTCTGAAGCAAGCTGTTTTATTAAGTAGCCTTTTTTTCCTATAGACGGGAGAGGCTCGTAATAACCATCCGGTTCAAAGTTATCAACATGAGAGTTTTCCGGTGATGTGGCGCAACCAGAAAAAACCCATGTCATGATAATAATCAAGGCTCTTGAGATCCCAAAAAAACGAATTCCAAGCAAAAAAATTATTTTTTTCTCCATTTTTTTAATCAGATAGAAGTTTGTGGCAAGTTTCGATAAAGCCCATCATAATAGGGCTTCCTCAAATGCCCATTTTGACATAAACTTATGTATATAAGTCATTACTTTAGTCTATTAAAAAACGTTATGCTTTTTTGTATTCCGCTATACTGGTTTGTGGATTGCGAAGTTGAACGAAAGGTGCCTGACGTATCTATGTATTACCAACACTACCCTACCCTCAAGGAGATTAACAAGTGAAAAAAACCCAACTAAATACTGTAATGTTTCTTGTTATCTTCTTGGCAAGCTGTGGAACTGTGGGTAAAAATTTTGACAGTTCGAAACTTAAAAGTATTCAAAATAATGTGACCAGTCAAGAAGAAATCTTTGATAGGCTCGGAGCCCCATTTAAGAAGGGTATTGAAAATGGTCAGGTCATGTGGACTTACCAGTTTGACCAATGGAATGCCGTTGGACCTACCCACTCTAAAGACTTGGTCATCCTTTTCGATAAAGAAAATATTGTAAAGGCCTACCGCTACACCACGAGCAATCCTTAAAAACCTTAATCATAAGCTTTGATAAAAATCTCTCTATTTGTTTACGATTTCGACGGCACCTTGGTAGACACATTCGAAGATATCGCCAACTCAGTCAACCGCACGCTAATCGAAATGAACCTTCAATCTTTAGGCCGAGAAACCATTCGCCAAAATATTGGTAGCGGAGTTGTCAACCTTATGAGTCGCTCCTTGTCTGGTTCCGGATGTAATAACATTGAAGCAGCCGTTTCTCTTTTCCAAAAACACTACAGTCATCATTTATTAGATCAAACTAAACTCTACCCAAATGGAAGGGAAATTGTGGAGCATTTTTCGAATAAAAATAACACCATCTTATCCAATAAACCTGTCGTGTTTATCGAAAAAATTCTTAAAGCAATGAACTTTCTGAGCCCTTTTGATTCAATACTAGGAGGGGACAGCCTGGATGAACAGAAACCTAACCCAAAAGGACTTCAGTTCCTTATGAAAAAGTATCATTGCCCCGCGGAGAAAGTTTTGATGATTGGAGATAACGCCATCGACGTAGAAACAGGGAAACGAGCGGGAGTAATAACCTGCGGCGTTACCTACGGATTGGGTAACCCAAATTTGCTCCGCGATTCCAAACCTAATTTTCTCATAGATAATCTTTCTGACTTAAAATCATTATTTAACTAACTACAAAAATTTTCAATGTTTGGTATATAGAAGCTCCGTTATTTTGGTGGAAAACTATAGTATTTTTTTAACAAGTAAAAGTTGTTTGTTTGTCAGCACTGCAGAACACCCAACCCATTGATATAGATTGACTTTAAAAGGTTCGGAGCCTACAATTTGCCAGAATGGTCTCCAACGAAAAGATTAAATCAATTTACCTGATTGCCATTTGCGGTACTGGGATGGCCTCTCTTGCCGGTCTTCTTCAAAAATCTGGTTATCGAGTCACTGGATCTGATACAAATATCTATCCGCCTATGAGCACGCTTCTAAAGTCATCCGGAATAGATATCAAGCCTGGCTATCAACGTAAAAATATTAGCGATGATATTGATCAAGTTATTATCGGTAACGCTGTATCTAAAGACAATCTAGAGGTCTTGGCCGTCCAAGAAAAAAATATTCCTTATATTTCCTTTCCAGAAGCTATAAAGAAATTCTATTTAAAAAATCAAAAATCGCTCGTCATTACAGGAACACACGGGAAAACTACCACAACAGCACTCTTAAGCTGGGTTTTACATTATGCTAAACGAAAACCAGGCTTCATGGTCGGCGGTTGGATGAAAAATTTTGATGGAAACCACGCCATTTCGGAAGGAGAATTTTTTGTAAGCGAAGGGGACGAATACGACACAGCATTTTTTGATAAGGGACCCAAGTTTTTACACTATTGTCCATTTGCCTCAATCTTAACGGGAATCGAATTTGATCACGCTGATATTTACCGTAATCTTGAGCATATAAAAGACTCTTTTCGAAAATTTGTAAATATCATTCATCCTAATGGGTTCCTCTTAGCCGCTTTTTCTGACAAAAACGCAAAAGATATTTTAGCTAATGCTTCTTGCCCAGTCGAAACTTACGGTTTTTCTTCTTCTTCAGACTGGGTGATTGATAACTATAAGTTTGTAGATGGAAAAGGATATTTCACTTTAACCCATCAGGGCAAAAAGGTTGCAAACTTTCATCTTCCAATGATCGGGAGACACAATATTGAAAATGCCACATCGGTAGCAGTCATGAGTCTTAAACTTGGACTCACAACTCAAGAAATTCAAGAAGGATTCCGGACATTCAAGGGGATAAAACGAAGACAGGAAGTATTGGGAGTAAAAAACGGGGTGACCGTGATAGATGATTTTGCGCATCATCCAACAGCTATTCGACTTACGCTGGAAGCTGTTCAGGAAGCATATCCTGAGCAGCGCATATGGGCTGTTTTTGAACCTCGTTCTGCGACCTGCAAAAGAAAGTTTTTTGAAGGTCTACTCCCGAAAAGTTTCGCCCCAGCAAACAAAGTTATAATAGCAGGTCTATTCGCACCAGATAAAATTGACCTAAAAGATAGGCTGAACCCGGATTTAGTTGTCGAACGTATTAACAGTGATGGTGGAGACGCATACTATATGCCAGACACTGCGGCTCTAGTGAACAAATTGATTACCGAGTGCCGCCCAAAAGACGTAATACTTATAATGTCCTCAGGCGGATTCTCCGGAATTCACCAAAAACTGATTACTCGATTATAACCGAACGCGCAACCATTTAACAAAGTTATGGAAAGTTACGGCCAATTAAAGTTGGAATTAATCCGCAAGGGACTGGTTGTTCCCGATGAGGTCCGAGACGTTTCGGAAGTTATCGGTGGATACTGCGACGGTCGGCCCGGTGATGAAATCGTATTGAGTCTAGCTGAAAACTTTATTGTCAAAGTACCAATCAAAGAAACGGGTCAGAGCCAACTTACCCTTAATTTGGTTAATGGCAAAGTAAAACTGAGTTTTATGGACAAAGAAATTGAAGTTAACATTGTACCCTTACCTAACTTTGTCAGAGAACAAATGAAAAAGCGTTCCCCGATCTCAGAAAATGCGTGTATTGATGGGTATTGCATGAATTTATTTTTAAGAGCGGTTGGACAAAAGAACCGCCTTAACTTGTCACAAGAAACTATACTTTCTGTAATCAAAGCAGCCTTTGAAGAAGGCGCGGCTGATCTCATTCAACTCAATATGGATTATTGTCGTGAACCGGACCGCGGTCTTACTCGCTTGGCACCCGTGGTAAAAGCTATCAAAAAAGAGTTTAGTACCTTCATAGCTCTACGTGGGTTTCCACCAAAAGATAAACAAACTTTAGACAGGGTTTACGCTGCGGGGATCGATTTATTAAATTTTCCACTCGAAGGTTTTGTCGGCTTTGCTAAAAAAGAAGATGTTATATCGCAGCCACTTGTCTATGGTGCGTTAGAATATGCCGCTAAAATTTTTCCGCCGGGAACTGTTTGGACAGAGCTTTTCCTAGAACCAGGCTCCATTGACCCCCTGAAAGATAAAATCGCTTATCTTACAGAAAAAGGAATCCTTCCCTTATTAAGATTGACAACCCCAAGCATCGCAACCGAAGAATATTCCCGCAATGTCACCGAAGTTGCTCGCTACTTAGAAACAAATGTTCAAAATTCCCGACTTCCACTCAAGTGGCTTTTCCCTCACTGCCGCTATATGTCCCCGTTGGACACGGGGTTTTTTCTTAACCCAACCGACAAAGCAAAGCTTAATGCTAAACCCGTTTACAAGTCCCTCTTGGGACGTAAAACTCTCGAGGGATACACCAAACTTCGCCGAAAACTGAGAATCAAAGACGTAAGTGATTCCTATGAGTCAGCCGGCTTGTAAAACTGGGTGATATGTTTAGTGGCTTTTTGCTTGACCAGTTTATTCAAAACACAGCATTTTAAACCTGACAAATCCCATCAATTGGACTCTTACTTAACTATCTGTTAGGCTCAAACTATGCATTCAGTAGATATAAATTCGACGAGTTACGGAGTCAAGGGGCCTGATATTCCTGAAGTACCTCTGGTAAAATTGGATACTTTGTGGTTACAGGTCGGAGGAACCCTATGCAACCTTCAATGCACACATTGCTTTATCAGTTGCGGGCCACAAAATCATACGCACGAAATGATGACTCTGAAGGACGTACAGCAACGGCTATTAGAATCTAAAACTCTAGGGGTAAAGGATTACTATATTACAGGCGGTGAAGTTTTCATGAATCCCGAAATTTTTGAAATCTTAGCCACTATTCTTGAGTTTGGTCCGCTTGATGTTCTAACCAACGCCACCCTTGTCACTTCCAAAAAAGCTGCCCGGTTAAAAGAAATTCAAAATAACTCTTCGCATAAACTCCAATTTCGTGTGAGTATGGAAAGCTTCGATGAACAGTTAAATGATCGGACTCGGGGAGAAAATTCTTTCAGCAAAGCCACAGAAGGAATTAGTAACTTAAACTCCTTTGGGTTTTCCCCTATTTTAACTGTCACCCGTAACTGGGACGAGGCAAAAGATAAAGAAATGGAGGAAAGTTTTAAGAATTTTCTAGAATCACTAAATATTTCTGACCCACGAATCAAAATCCTTCCAGAATTCCTCCTCGGTCAATTGGCGGTAAATACTCGCAACTACTTCGACCATGAACATGTTACTGAAAAATGTTTTGAAAATTATGATATTACAAATCTACAATGCTCTACATCCCGCATGGCAACCAAAACAGGTGTTTATGTGTGCCCTATTCTTGTCGATAACGATAAAGCAAAAATGGGAGATACCATCGAAGAGACGCTACGTCCTTTTTCGCTCGCTCATTCCGCCTGCTATACTTGCCGTATTACTGGGATGACCTGTAAAAGTTACTAAAATTACTCTCCTTATTGAGAATAATCTTTATTTTTTTAAAAATTATCTAGTATTCTTTTATTTACATGTTTAACCTGTTGAGCAGTTCATTGATTTTCCCCCAGAAAATCTTTCAAATCTTATTTTTTATTTAATGCTTTAGGAAAATATTTATGGCACTTCTTGAGTCAACCATCTCGTCACTGGGAACTCCCGCTCATGACTTTTTACTTGATGGAATAGATGGTAAAACTCATTCACTAGAGAGTTATTCAGGAAAAGAAATCATAGTGATTATATTTATGTGCAATCACTGTCCATATGTAAAGGCTGTCCTTAAACGAATTATTGATCTACAAAACGAGTTTATAGCTCGTGGGGTACAATTCATTGGTATCAACCCTAACGATGCGATACGTTACCCAGATGATTCGCTAGAAAATATGAAAATCATTGCAAAAAAAAATAATTTTTCGTTTCCTTATTTGGTTGATCCAAGTCAGGAAATAGCTAAATTATATGATGCTGTTTGCACCCCTGATTTATATGTCTATGGTAAAGACCGTAAACTTGCCTATCGTGGCCGAATCGATGATAACTGGAAACACCAGAAAAAGGTAACACAACAGGACTTAAAGTTGGCTTTGGAAAATATACTTGCCGGACAATTGGTTGCCAAAGAACAGATACCCTCTATGGGCTGTTCAATTAAATGGAAAACTACATAATTAAGGAAATCTCATGAACTTGAAAAAAAAATGGCTATTTATTCTATTCGGAGTTGTTGTTGTTGGATCAATATTTGCCGAGAAAATTATCCAATTCTATTTTGATTGGATCTGGTTTGCCAATCATCAAGTTGATTCTGTTTTTTGGACTATTATTCTGTCTCAATGGGGATTTGGTTTAGCCACCGGGCTTTTCTTTTTTCTTTTCACCTGCTTTCCTCTAAAACGAATCTTCGACCGCAGTTCTCACATGCCAGTCGTATTGTCCGACACTGTTCGTCGTGAGTTACCACTCCTTGATTTTATTTCCGTGAATCTGAAACACCTTATGTTTTTTGGTCCACTCGCACTAGCTGTAATGACAGGATTAATTGTTGGACAAAAGTGGGAACTTCTTCAACTTTTTTCCAATGCGGTTCCTTTTGGCAGTGAAGACCCTATTTTTGGAAACGATTATTCTTTTTACCTTTTCACCCTTCCACTTCTCAACCTTGGAAAATCGATTCTGTGGGAAATTTTAGTTATCCTCGGCATTGGAACAGGGCTCATATTTTTCCTAAAGCAATTTATTTACCTTGGACCCAGTGGGATCGTAATGCAACGAGAAGCCAGACGACCATTATCTTTTTTGGCCTTTTATTTCCTTGTTCTTATGGCCATGGAGTTTCATCTACAAAGATTTGGTTTGCTGATAGGAGAAAATGGTGTGTTAACCGGCATCGGTTTTGCTGACTATTATGGGCAACTCCCCATACTACATACAATGTCTATTTTGTCCCTAGTTGGGGCTGGGCTTAGCTTTTTTATTGCAACTGGACGTGGCTTAAAAAAAATTGCTCTTGCTCTCACAGGAATAGGTGTAATTTACTTTGCGGGTAGTTTTTATCCAAAGATTCTGCAAAATTTTGTTGTCAATCCAAATGAACTCATTAAAGAAACTCCCTTCATTGAGCATAGTATTTCTGGCTCACTACTGGCGTATGGACTCAATAACACTGAATCAAAAAAACTCACTGGAGCGGAGTCCTTAAATGCGGAATCCATACGGGCTAACAGCTTGACAATAGAAAACATAAGGCTTTGGGATCAGGAACCCCTCCTTGATACTCTAGGCCAACTTCAAGAAATAAGAACTTATTACCAATTCAATTCGG
>JAPYPK010000150.1 GCA_029937655.1 Nitrospinaceae bacterium | reverse complement strand
AGAAAATGCCTTGGTCTATTTTGTTTCAAGGTGTTATGGAACTTTCCCTTTAGGTATTAAACAATTATATCGATAAGAAAATATGAAGATATAAACTATTGAGGAGTTAATAATGCTGTTTAAATTAGAGTCAAAACCAAAACATTCAAATTGTCCTCGTTGTCAATCAACTGACACATTCCTGTCTACATATAACGATTCTAGGTACTGTATTAACTGTGACAATAAATATGATAGGGCAGATGAAGTTCGTTTGAGAGAACAAACAATGGACGAAGTTCAATGGGCTGTGTAACCATGTTTTATTATGGATGTGGATAAGGCTATAAAATTAATTTTAACTCTCTTCGCCGTGTGGGTAGTGCTGCACGGTTTTATGAAGTTCTTGCCTCAATATGCTACGCAACTCCCACTTTCTATTTATACTTTTTTGTATGAGCTAACACAGACTTAACAAAACCACCCACCTTCTATATTGATTCGGTTATAGATAATCGATAATTTGAGGGGGAGGAAGTGGTCACATGAGTGGAGGGTTGTAGCAGCAACTTTTCCAAGATCGCTGCTATTGTGATAGATTTGTGAGATTCAATACCATGCTCTTAGTGCGAGTTTTAGTCACTAAACTTTTTTATGAGGTCTCCAATGTCTGGAATGAAAGAATTGTTTGGTTTAAGCATACTTATTTTTGGTCTAACCTTTGCGGGATATGCTGTTGCTGATAGTAATGAGCTTACTAAAATTGATGTAAAAATAGGCACGGGAAAAGAAGCGACTCCGGGTAAGATGGTGAGAGTTCATTATACGGGCTGGCTTTTCGATAAGTCCGCGGCCGACAATAAAGGTAAAAAATTTGACAGCTCCCGTGACCGTCCAGGTAATTTCACTTTTCCATTAGGGGCTGGTCGGGTCATCAAAGGTTGGGATCAAGGCGTGCAGGGCATGAAAGTAGGTGGAAAACGGACTTTAATCATTCCCTCATCTATGGGTTATGGTGCACGTGGTGCTGGCAGTATTATTCCACCCAACGCCACTTTGGTTTTTGATGTCGAACTGATAGGGGTTGAGTGAAGTAAGAGTAGAAAATTTCTTTACGGAAGCATTGAAAGATTCTTTAACTGGCAGTAATTAATGTGGCTGAACCTGCATAAACTGGCTCTACAGAATTAACTGTATAACCGTTAGCGCGTACTTCATCGCAAAGCTCCGCACTATCAACAGCACGCCAAACCCCATTCTTTAATTGAGACTCGATAAACTTAAGTCCGAAGTGGTAAGTAAATGGATAAAAAAACCATTTTTTAATCAAGCTAGTAAATTTCCCCTCATTGTACAGAACCAGTTTAATGCTATGCGCGATAATGCGTTTCGCAGAATATTCCGTTGATGGTTCAACCAAAATAAGAGTTCCTCCCTTCCTAAGTAAGCGACGAAATTCTTTAAAAATAAATTCTCTTTTTCCAATATCAATTGTGTACAAAGAAAAATGGGCAACAATTATATCTACAGATTGATTATGTATGGGAAGCGGTTCAGATATGTCAGACAAAATAAAATAAGCTCTATTTGCTAGATTTTTAAATCTTCTTTTAATTCGAGCATTGCTAACCCCTGACATTAATAAATCAACACCAATATAAGTGCTTCTATTACTCAAATTAATATAATTTAAAAAAATACCCGATCCGCATCCGGCATCGAGCAATACATAATCTTTGTCAGTATGAATAGACTTAGCTAACCTTTTAAACGAATCTGAATAAGCTTGCGGTAGCAACAGGTCATATAAATGGGTTTTAAATCCAACCTGCCAATAAAAACGCGAATAAATTGTTTTCATGAATCACACAATATTTTTAATAAAGAAAACTTATATCCAAAATGACTCGGTTACCAAAGATTCATACATACGGTAACATTCGTTATTTAAATTTTTATCGAATTCTTGACAAGAGAACGTTCGTTCTCTAGTATAAAAAGAACCACCATACTCCTTATACATTATGGCTATCAAAGACTCTGACTATCTATCGAAGCTTCAAAACTATTATGCAAAGCACCACGGATTTCCTTCGTATTCGCGGCTATGTAATATTTTGGGACTTGCGGCAAAATCAGCTGTTAATAAGGTGTTGTTGCGGCTTGCTGAGCAGGGGTACTTGAAACGAACCGTGGATGAGGTGTGGGTTCCGGCTGAAAGTTTCTTCGAGAGAAAACTTTCTGACACGCCAGTTGTGGCAGGCCTTCCAACCTTCGTATCTAATGTAACTGTAGATCCGTTCATGATTGACCAGTTTCTTGTTAATAAACCATCAAAGACAATTTTGGTTCCTGTTCAGGGAGACTCCATGATAAATGCCGGGATAAATGATGGGGACGTGGTGGTGGTTGAGGTTAGTTCTACAGCGAACACCGGAGATATTGTTGTTGCTGCTATAGACGATGAATTTACAGTCAAAACCCTTGGCAAAAAACGAGGGAAAGTAGTTTTATTACCAGCGAATGACTCTTATCCCGTCATCCAACCTGAGGGAAGTCTTAAAATTATAGGGGTGGTTGTCGGTCTGATTCGAAAATATGGAAAATAAAGTGCGTATTCTTTCTTCAATGGGTCTCAAGCCTGGGTCATCTCCTAGAGAGTGGCCTGTTTTTGTTTCTACCATCTCGGCCGGTTTCCCATCCCCCGCGGACGACTACATAGAAAACCGTATCGATCTTAACGAATATCTTGTTCAGCATAAGGAGGCGACATTTTTTTTAAGAGTCCAAGGTGATTCTATGACGGGGCTTGGCATTCTAAACAATGATCTGCTGGTTGTAGACCGTTCTTCGCCGGTGGAGGATGGCAAGATTGTGATCGCGGCCGTTGGTGGTGAGTTCACGGTCAAGCAACTGTTTTATAGTCAGAAGGGTTGTGTTTTAAAAGCCGCCAATCCTGCGTACCAAGATATCATTGTTGACTCTGAGAATGATTTGGAAGTTTGGGGGGTCGTCCGTTGGGCGATTCATAGGTTATGACCGCAGCAAATCGAAGTATTGCGCTGATTGATTGCAATAATTTTTATGTGTCTTGTGAACGTGTTTTCAATCCTGCGTTAAAAAGAAAACCGATCATTGTTCTTTCCAATAATGATGGGTGCGTTATTGCAAGGTCACAGGAAGTAAAGGATTTGGGGGTCAAGATGGGTGTGCCGTGGTTCAAAGTTCAAAACTTGGCTAGGCACCACAAGATTATTGTGTTTTCAAGCAACTACACGCTCTACGCTGATATGTCAAACCGGGTGATGAAAATCATTTCTGAATTCGCTCCCAATCAGGAGGTTTATTCGATCGACGAGTGCTTTCTTGATTTGACTGGATTCAAACATTTGGGTCTTACCGACTATGGTCAGCGTATTCGATCCACAATCAACAGATTAGTAGGCCTACCGGTATGTGTTGGAGTAGGAGCCTCAAAGACGCTTGCAAAGCTTGCTAATCATATAGCTAAAAAGTGTTCTGTTTTTGATGGCGTCTGTAACCTTAATGAAATAACACAGGATACTTTAGATTC
>JAPYPK010000149.1 GCA_029937655.1 Nitrospinaceae bacterium | reverse complement strand
CACATATCCGCTACTGCTAGAAGGTCATTACGTGTGTCCATCCATCCTACCCGGTTAAACTGCCCGGTTCGTTTTCCAGAGTTCCCGTAAATTCCTTGAATGTTTAAGGAAGAGTCCAGATGAAGAATACGGCTACTCCAGTGATCAGAGGCGAAAATTCCATAGGTGTGATTAAATGTTGTAATGTATAGATCTCCAAAACCGGTCTCTTTTCGTTTGAGACTTGCTAATAAATTTCCACCTGCATCATAACGTTTAATCAGATCGTTAGACTGGTCGGCAACAAGGTATTCAGCATTTTCGAGGCAACAGATGCCGACAGGGTGCTTCAAACCTTTAGGCGCAATGGAATTGATAAGCTTACCATTTGGATCATAAACTTGAATTCGGTGGTGAGAGGTGTCTGCTATCCAAAGGTTGTCTTCATTGTCAATCGAAGATGAAAAGACCATGCCTAAACGCTGCCCTTTTTCCTCACGATCACCGAATGCCAAAAGAAATTCTCCATCTGGCAAGAACTTTTGAATTCGCTGGTTATTCATGTCAACGACATAGACGTTATCCTGCCTGTCTAGTTGCAGGCTGACAGGATATTGGAATCTACCAGGACCATTTCCCCATCCTCCGAATCGAGCAAGACATATACCGGACTGTGATATTCGACTCACATGATGGTTTTCTTGGTCGGCGTAAAATATATTTCCACTACTGTCAAAAGCTAATCCCATAGGCTGCGCAAGGGTTCCTATAGCTGGACCCATGGGGGTAAGCGAGTGACGAATGGCTGGCACTAATTCAAAAACAGACCTTTCCCTGTCATATGAGTTAGTTTGTCTAAGAAAATCGCACAGATGATCCAGTCTGTTGCATATTCGGGAGCGACGAAATAGATTAAACTTTAAATCTTCTAGGTCATTTTTAATCTCTTCTCTTTCGTTTTCTAATTGTATTGAATGGTCAACGTTTTCTATGTTTTGTTCCAAGTTTAGAATTGATAACTGACTTTTTAAGTCTGAGAATCTAAAATTAAAATTTTTGATTTTTTTTGCGATGGAGTCTACATGAGTTTCTTCCTGTGAATGGTAGATCGCGAGGTTTTCATAAAAAGACCGAACAGGTTGTTCTTGAGTCACCTCTTTATTGGTAGCGAGTAGGGCGGAGCCAGTTATCAATCGGTTGATATTATGATCTTCATTGACTGCGAGAGTCAGAATCATTCGTTTAAGAAGGCTGATCTGAAAATTAACCGCAGAAATATTATTGTGGATTGAGATAGGAGTACGCTTGTCCTGCGGATTAACGAGCTTCAGCTGCTGACCTAAGTCCCGGGACTGCTTGTGAAGATCTTTTAGCTGGTCCTGCAGTTCTTTGTTTTTGGCTTCGTAATTGCTTTGTGACTCCAGAATTTGAGAAATTTTTTGCGCAAAATTATCGGGTAAAGAGTCTGTGCAGTACGCGCTGTTTCCTATAATGAGTTGTTTAGATTTGGTTCCAAGTTTGGAGTTTTCGGTGTTATAGGAGTTGATAATTTCTTCAATATTTAAATCTTCTATGTCGAAGGGTATTGGCGAGAAATAACCTGATTCCAGTTTTTTGACCGAAGGTTTTTTATTTTCTCTTCGGATGGCAATCCATGTGTCGATTAAATCTCTCCACAAAGTGTCAATAATAGTATGAGCAAGGCGAGTTTCTTGAATGCCTAATAAAATTTTTGGAATAATTTGATTAGTAGGAGATTGTCCAATGACCTCTGTTAAAACCTCACCAATCATTTGGCTTTCTGTTGATGTTTGAGCAGAACACTTGAGGGTAATAAGCAAGGTACGTAGTTCGAAAAGTAATGGCGTAAATAGAAGAACTATTCGATTGTTAGCAAGAAAATTGGTGAGAAAAATATTCCACTTCGACTGGTCCTCTTGTAACGCACTGAATGCATTGATCATTTCTAGTTCATTTGCTTCCTTGATCGCTAGCTTAGCGGGGAAGATAGCTCCCAACTCATTTAATCGTTCGACTATATTGTCGCACCCTGACTGAATTAATTTTTCTGAACATTGGCTAGCAGCCATATTACTTATGTATTCTGCTAATTGATCAGATAACTGGCAGTGTTTATAGGATGCTGCTCGAATTTCTCTGAATAAAATCTTATCTTGTTTTTCTACGTCAAATAATTTCTGATTGAAAACACGGGGGTCTTCGCGGTCCTCAAGAATCTCCAATTGTTTTTCAAATTCTTTATCGCTAAATTCTCGAGCAACTTCTTCCCAGGTTTCATAAGTTTTTTGAATTTTTTCTCGTGAGTATTTTAATTGCTGAATAAATATTTCAAGTCCAGCAAGAAGAGCGGTTTCGTTTTTTGAAGAGCTATGTTCTTTGAGAACTATACGGCTAAGATTTAAAAGGAGGTTTGCGTTAAAAGTTTTTATCGACCGGTCGCGGTTTGTTTCAGACCTCATAAGTTGGATAGCTTTTGCATAACTTTCAGCAGCTCTTAAGGACTCTTCTGATTGTTCCGCGAGTTGCCCTTGGAGCGTAGGCCACTCCGGATTTCTGGGGTCAGATTGAATTTTGTCACCGGCAAGCGATTCTAAAGAATGAGAAGGTGTGGAAAAACGAAAGACACGGGGATTAAAGGTTAGACCCACATGCAATTTTCCATGAGAATCTATAGCTGTAAGACAAGGAGCCTTGAGAGGCGTAGAATCAGGGGTCTGCTCTAAAGAATCTAAGAATTGACCAAATGGAGAAAATATTTGAACGCGGTTATTATTTAAATCGCTTATATAGAGAAGGTCATTTCCCCCAATGGAGACGCAAAGAGGGTATTGAAATTGTCCGATTTCTTCCCCGCGCTCACCGAATGTAAGTGTTCTTTGCCAGTTTTTATTGAACTTTACGATACGGTGATTCCCACTATCAGCAATAAAGTAATTTCCTTGGCTATCCGTTCCTATGGATGTTGGAAACTCAAACGCTGGGGAAGAAAAAAGGTTAGCGGAAGTTTCGTAGAAATAGGCAAGGTGTTCCTCAAGAACCGTGCCACGTTGGCCAATCCACCCAAGAGACTTTCCTTCTGGGGAAAACCACTGAAGGCGATGGTTATAACGCTCAACCACCAAAATATTTCCGCAATCTTCGACCATAATATCATAAGGTTCATTTAGCTCGCCTTTCCCTTCCCCGTATGATCCAAAAGTTTGTAGATGGTTTCCCCGTGGATTAAATTTTTGGATTCGGTGATTCCAACTATCTGCCACGTAAATGTTTCCATGTTTGTCTACTGCGACACCTTTGGGGTAATTGAACTGACTGCTTTCCTTGCCTTTCTCACCAAAACTTATCAACAGCCGGTCATCATCGTAAATTTGGATACGGTGATTGAAGTCATCGGAAAGAATCAAGTGTCCCTGAGGGGTGAAAGCAAATCCAGAAGGAGGCGAGAGTTGTTCCGACGACCCATGATCTGAGCGAAATGAATTATCAAAAGAGATAGGTGGCATGGATTCGATAACAGATTGTTTAGGGCGCACGGTAGGTTCGTGAAGGGTTGAAAAAA
>JAPYPK010000148.1 GCA_029937655.1 Nitrospinaceae bacterium | reverse complement strand
GTCAGCCGAGCCGAGCCATCAATCAAAAAATAATATGGAGTGAGTCGAACTCGAGACTCCATCTCTACAATAGAGTCAGTAAATCTGTCCCGGTAGCTTACCCTGACTCTTCTCCCTTTATGGAAAACCTGCAAAACTGAAGATCCCTCGGGGAACTTAGCCAAACTGTCTTCCAGTGTTTTCTCCCACACTTCGGCAGAAACATCATGCCCAATTACAACACCTCGACTACCCCAGGATTCTGGAGAAAAACCAGAAGGTTTAATAACTAACTCCCTTTCTTTTTTAGTTAAAGAGATAAGTTCCTTCCAATTCTGAACCAGTTTGCCACCTATATCTAACCCTGGAATTACCGCGTAGTCAGGAACTTCTCGAGAATCCAAAATCCACGTTTCTGGAATTAGATGAGATAGGATTGAAAAAGTTTCACAACCTAACTCTTTTTCCCATAATGAAGTCAGCACAGGGTGCTTAAACAAACTAAATGCAAGTTTCTCTTCCAAGTAAGGCTTGAAGGGTGGGGTTATTTTGACTCTCCCCTTTTTACAGCTGTACATAATCAGTTCAGCCTTAGGAATATTTTTCAAATCAAACAACTCAAAAAAACGATATAAAACATCTATCTTTACCTCGTTGTTATTCTTCTTAAAAAATAAACCTTCCTCTCTAAAAATCAGCTCCTGAGGTCTTAAAGCAAATACAGGAAAACCCTTATCGTTTAAATGCTGTGCTAGACTCGACATCTCACCCCAGTAATCATTAGCCTCGTCGGATACTATAATAGCTACCACACAGGATTTTTCACCAGAAACAGACTCAGCCATTTTGTAAAATGCTTCTGGAATACCTCCCTCACTCATTCCAACTATCATCTCACCCACACCGGAATATAGATCCATGAGACGAGCAGTTAAACCAAATCCACCAGGTACAGAATCTAGTTCAGTAATAGAAAACCCTTTTTCCGTAACCATAATATCAGGCCGTATTATTCCTGGTAGATCGCCACGAATCCGCTTCATTCTCGAATAGGCAACTAAATCATCGGGTTTCCCTGCATCCAAATATTTCGCAAACCAAGAGGGAATTTTTCCTTTCACACTATCTGCATAAAGACTGTTTAGTACGGTATAAAATTTCAGGAGGTGACAACCAAGATCATCGAAAAATAAGATTTCTTCAGAAGAGAGATAGTAAGGCTCAGGAGATACTCGCCAGCTAGGCGCTGCCTTTTCAGCTTGGATTGCGTTAGAGAAAAGGTTCGACTGGGCTAGAGAAGATTCTATTTCCAAACAAATATCTTCCGGTTTTGTAATCATTTAAGAATACCCTTATAAATTTTTCGCAAAAAAATGATCTTCACTAAAAACACTGCCCCTTAAAACATCAAATCCTTGTATTAACCACAGTACCTTCAAAAATCTAGTATCAATCATTTTCAACTCATTTTAGCATCTAACCAAACCATGTAAAACAGTTGTGGCAATTAAAACGGACCCACTATTATAATGTTAGCGTATAAAGTTAAAGTCGCCTTAATAAAAAGGTTATTATTTTTCTAGGTAATATCATGGAATCAGATCAAAATTCGCCCGGAGAAAATATAGTTATTCCATTATTTCCTCTGCCCACGACTGTGTTTTATCCAAACACTTCTCTACCGCTTCATATTTTCGAACCACGGTATCGCAACATGGTGGCGGATGCACTAAATGGAAAAGGAGAAATTGGCATGATTCTCCTAAAGCCCGGGTGGGAAAGTGATTATGAAGGCACGCCTGAAATCATGACTATCGGTTGCCTTGGAAAAATCAAGCACCATTCCGAATTATCTGAAGGGAAATATAATATATTACTTTCTGGACTCTATCGATTTCGCATTCTCAATGAAATAAAAGGAAAGATTTATCGACAAGCTCAAGTGGAGTTTTTGAAAGAAATTAATGACAAGGATCTAACTTCTGAACCCTCTCCTATCAAAGAACAGTTAATTAGAGTTATGCGACTATATTTAGCAAATCTCCCCGAAGGAACAAAAATCGAACAAGCACTCGACATGAAAAACTGCTGCAAACTAGGGGAATTTGTTGACAAGCTCACTCACCACTTCGATCTACCCGTAAATAAAATGCAAGAATTTCTAGAGCAACAAGATGTTCAAAAAAGAGCTGATTCACTCCATTCGCTAATTGAGCTCAAAAACCAGTTAATTCAAATTTCAAAAAACATGAAAGGCAGAGAAATTGACTTTAGTATGAACTAATAAAACCCTACTCATACATTAAGAATTAAATTATTTCTAGTTTTGATGATTTTTAAAATCTGCAATAGAAGCAGGTAGGAATTCCCCACAACTACAACAAACCAAAAACCAAACTCTATTGCGTCGACCAACGAAAAAAATACCAGCAATATATTGTTAGTACATAAACACAAGGGACTTGTTAACGTAAGAAAAACCTTGCTCCCATACCAGCTATTTTCTGGTAACCCCTGAGACTTGCTTTTAGATCCCAGTTTTTTACTTAAACGATCAAACCACTCAATAGTTTTATCCTGCCACCCGTACAAAAAAATATGGGAACGCTGCAAAAAACAAACTAACATTGAAAGGTCCCCCCTACCGTAAGCCTTGCTGTCTTCTTCGGTAATACTTTCATCTGCACGATTGCAAAGGTAAGTTCCTGAAATTGAAGTGTACTGAACCAAATAAAACACAAAATACGAACAATGGATCAGACAACTCAGAAAAGCAAATCCTCCCAGAACCCAGTACAATGAGTTGCTTGTTTCGCTTACTAGTCTTAAAGTTAAAACAAGATAAACTAGAAAGCTGACGATAAAATCTATTAGCGAATCTAGAAACCTTCCCAGTCGAGAAACTTCTCCTTTAACACGAGCCAGATTCCCGTCAACATTATCTAAAAAAATTTTTAAATATAGGAATAGCGCCCCCCACATTAACCCGACACTCGAATCAAGCATGTAACAGCAAACTGAAATAAGTCCAGCGACCAAAGAGAGAATCGTAATTTGTGTCGGGGTAATAGAGAGTGGATATAAAAATTTAACAACCCACCGATTAGGGAAACACCAAAAGTCGTTAATATCTAAAAAACGTGCTTCAGATGGAAGTTTATTCATCCTCTCAATATCAAAGGACATCTTAAAAGTGATCTTTCAAAGTTGAGCTCGATCTTTATTGAAGGAGGAAGTAATTTCTATATAAAGAAAGTCCTGCTTAGCAAATTCCACAGATCTTACAAACTGCAGTATCGCATACAGGTGTTACCCCCTCTTTTAATCCGCGTTGGTAATCGCTCCATAGAAAATCATTTTTATACCCATGATCGACAATATCCCATGGCAAAACATCATTTTTCTCATATTGCCTATAAACAAAAGAATCCGGTGAGGGACTGCTTTCTGCTAATGCTTTTTTTTCATTGTGTCCGTTGGCAACATAGGTTTTAAAAAAAGATAAAACCCTGCGATCGCCACGAGACAAATAGGTTTGAAGGTATGCTTCGTTAGGAGAACCAAAACTCAATTTTATATGAGGTAGCCG
>JAPYPK010000018.1 GCA_029937655.1 Nitrospinaceae bacterium | reverse complement strand
GAAAAAGTGTGAATATGGCCGACACTCCCAAGCCGCCAATCAAAGCGGTACCCATGCCTCGGTAAAGCTCAGTACCCGCTCCTTCACCTAACGCCAGTGGAATCATGCCGAATATACTGGAAGTAACTGTCATCATAATGGGCCTCAGCCTAGTTTCACATGATTTTAAAAGTGACTCCCTCTCGTTCATGCCAGACTTAATATTGTTAAGCATCTGGTGAACTATAAGAATGGCATTATTCACAACAATACCGGCAAGAATAACGATCCCTAACTGAGTTAATATATCGAATGTAATCCAGTTCCAGCTCCCAGCAAGAGCCTCTGCGTCAGAGACTTTCCACTCTCTAAGAATATCCAGAATATTTTTTCTTTGTAAAACGTTATTGCCAACAATCCCCAAGAATGACCCAGACACTGCAAGAACAACTGTAAGCATCACAATGAGAGGATGCAAAAAAGAAGCAAACAATGCCACCAATAAAAGATAAATAAACCCGACTGCGTAATAAAAACTATTCAGAAGAGATTTTTGTGTCGAGGCAAGTTCATCTGCTGCACCCCCTACACCTAAACCAAAATCTTCACCTAAAGTTTGCCTAGCCGGAACTAATTGTTCACTCTCAATCCGATTTATCACCTGTTGCATTGGAAAATCTTTTTTTACTTGAACTCTTAAGACGATAGCCCTTTCTTTCTCTATGTGGTCGATACGGGCAGGACCCGCATTAACTTCAATGTCTGCCAAATGACCTAAATGGGTCATCTTATTTTCTTTGGTCCAAATAGGAAGATCTTGATAGTCATTCAGCCCAAGTTTGCTTCCTTTCTTTCTCTGTACCAAAACAAAATCAATGGGCTCCCCCTGATCGTTATATTCTCCCAAGTATTTACCCGCATTAAGTGACTCGATAATATTCCCCAGTTCATTCATTCCCATGTTAAGCCTTGCTGCCTGTTCACGACGGGGAATAAACCTTAACTCTGGGTTGCCAAATTTGAATTCCGGCCTAACTGAATGCACGCCTTCGCTACCTGAAAGTTTGCCCATTAAACCCAATGCGATATTTTTTAGTTTTAGGATATCAGGGCCAGTAATTTCTACCTGGAATGTTTTGTCTGCTGAGCGAAATATTGGCCTTTGTAATGCGAACGCAAACCTATAGCCCGGTATCTTAAAAATCTCTTTCCCCATTTCCCTAGCCTTTATAGCCATTTTCACTTCCCCACGTTGACCCGAGGCTAACTCCCTTTTCACAATAGCACCTCCACCGTTGAACCGAGAGGCGAACACGGTAAAATTACGGTCCACATCCTCCATCCCAACAATCTTATTTTCATAAGGTGCAAAATAATTCATATTTGTTTCTGCCTGCACCCCTGCTACCGGTTCGATCAGCATAAAAACCATGTTAGTGTTGCCATAAGGAAGGTAATCTTTCTCGGGAAGAATGTTAATACTCCATAACATTACCGTAATGATCCCACCGATTACCCCCATTTTTGCAATAACCCCCTTAATCGACTTATCCAGTAAGCGACTCATTATCTTTGTGTATATTTCAACCACCTTAGAACCAAAAAGAACCAACGAACGAAGCAATGTACGATGAAGAAATCCTGGTTCGTAAATCTCGCCTGGACTAAGACGAATCAATAAAGTGGTTAAAGTAGGAATCACTGTAATGGAAACAATCAAAGATAAAGCAATACTGCCACTAATGGTAATCGCAATATCTCGAAACATCTGACCTGCTTCTTCTTCAATAAAAACTATAGGAACAAATACAGCTAGAGTAGTTAGTGTAGAAGCAAGCACTGCACCCCAGACCTCCGCAGCACCATCATAAGCCGCCTTAAAAACACCTTTTCGCATCGTCAGATGTCGATAAATATTTTCTAAGACAACAATAGAATTGTCTACCACCATGCCCACTGCGAAGGCCATGCCCGCAAGAGAAATAATATTAATACTACGGCCTAAAATTTTCAGAATGATAAACACCGCCACCAAGGTAACCGGAATACTTATGGCGATAATCAAAACCGAACGTACCGACCCTAAAAATAATAGTAGGACCGCAACAGCTAACATAGCTCCAAAGCTAAGGTTCGATTTAACCAGTCGCATTGCTTCATCAATGTAATCCACATCCTTATAAACAATTTTTAGATTGAGCGGTATTCCTCGATTAAGCAGTTCCTTGTTTAGTTCCTCTACCATTTTTTCTGCTTCGTTACAGGTCTCTACCACGTTAGCCCCTGCCTTCCTAATTACACCAAATGCGTTGGACAATTCACCACTAATACGAACTAGGGAATCCGTTCTCTTGTAACTGTCCTCGACAATAGAAAAGTCTTTAACTCTAATAGTACGATCTCCATCACGCTTTATGACCGTCTCCATAATTTCACTAGTACTAGAAAACTCTCCTAACGCACGTACCGTGTAAGCTCTTCCTTCTTCATCGTGAAATCCTGCACGCGTATTTTTGTTTTCATCTCGCAATCGCTTAATAATTTCATCGTAAGTGATCCGTAACCTGGCAATACTATAAGGGTTAAACTCAACTCGCATTTCTCTTTCTTCCCCACCAAAATGCCAAACGTCTGCTATTCCAGTGACTCTTCGTAGAGCAGGAATAATAATATCCTTCCCAATTTCGTACCTATAATTCTGGTTTATTTTAGGCATTTTTGGATCTGGCTTATCAAAAACAATCCACATAATTGGATTTGAGTTATCTGTAGAGACACTTTTAAGGGTAGGCTTATCTGAAAGTACTGGCAGGTCCTTCACTTGCTGAAGTTTATTGTTAACATCGATCATTGCAATTTTCTTATCAGTACCCCACTCAAACTCTAAAGTAATGGTACTCAAACCATGCTGACTACGAGAGGTCATTTTTTTCAAACCTTCAACTGACTCCAATTGCTCTTCGAGGCGACGGGTGATATTACGCTCTACTTCATTTGGCGAAAGACCAATATACTCTGTACGGACTTCTATAAGAGGTTTATCAACCGTAGGTGTAAGTTGGCGAGGAAGCGTGTTAAAACAAATGATACCCACCACAGATACGAGAACCATCACAACAGTAACAGAATGATAGTTACGTATAGATTGATCGATTAGCTTCATCAGGCTTCTGGTTGATCAGGTTTAATTCGTGTTTTATTTTTCTTTGGTTCAACATCAAAGTTTGTTCCTGTTTCAGGCTCAAAATTAGTGATGAATACTTTTACTCCAGGAAATACAGCACCAGCTCCTCTAAGAATTAATTCTGAGTCGGATGAAAGTTGGTGAGTAAAGTCATCTATCTCGACAAGTTCGCCTTGCTCTTTATAAGCTCTTACAGGAATAAGGTGCGCCTTGCCCTCTTTAACTACATAAACCACAGTTCCATTTTCACTTATTACCAGCGCAACAGAAGGGACATGCATTACATTTTCACGAACGCCAAAATTCATTATTCCTACCAAAGTAAGTCCTGGAAAAAGATCACTGTTAGGTCGATGCAATTCCATCTGAACGCGTATATTGCCAGAATAGATATCTGCATCTGGAATCACTCGCAAATTACCCCTGCCCTTGAATTTCAAGCCAAGTTCCTTAACCCAAAAATCAATACCTTTAAGTTTATTCAGCTTATTTCGGTATGCCTGTGGCATTTCAAGGACCGCTTTCAATCGAGCCGAACTAACCATTTCGATAACTGGCGATCCTGCCTGCACAAAAGCCCCCTCCTCAATTTTTTTATTTATAATTACCCCACCAAATGGTGCGTGAATAAGTGTTTTCGAAAAATCAAGCTGCGCCTTCTCTAATCGCTTAACAATTCCTTTTCCTTCTGCTTTAAGTTGTTCAATATCTTCATGGCGGGATTGTTTGGCAGCTTCAAAGGCTGCCTTCCCTTCACGCAGTCTTTCTTCAGCCTGCCGAACCCGATCATCTACCTCGTCAAGAATCGACTGAGCAGTCACTCCATCTTTTACTAGCTTTTGAAACCGATCCTGTTCTTTAATAGCTAAACCGAGAGCACTTTCATTTACTCTAACTCTCGCTAATAATTTTTCTTTCTCTTCTGGCCGTAATCCTTCGACAGCCTTTTTAAATTCTTCTTCAGCGACAGATATTTCTGCTTCAAGTTCTTCTACCTCAAGCTGGTATTCTCTAGAGTCTATTCGTGCCAAAAGATCGCCACTCTTGACTGTATCGCCTTCTCTTACTTCAACCTCGGTAACCTGCCCCACTACTTCTGAATTGATGATCACGCGTTGTTCTGCATGAATATTTCCAACCGTGCGAACTTGATCTGTCACATCTTTAAAAATGATCTTACCAATTTGAACCGGCAGAGAAAATTCACGCTTCTTTTTTGCGACCTCTTCTTTTTTCACACAACCCGAGGACATAAAAAATATCACTAGAACTGCGAGGACACTTAAAAGACCTACCCTCACTATAGATAAAATTTTTGCTATAATTATCGCCATAAATATATTTTTATATTTAATTTCTTTTTAATAATTGTACTAAGTCCTGTGAGTTTATATAGACACCATTATGAAACCCACCTTCTCTAATAATCCTTTACCAGTGAAAGAATTCGATTACCAATTATTGGATACCGGAAACTTCAAAAAACTAGAGCGGTTTGGACCTTACATATTTGTTCGCCCCGCCCCTCAGGCTATCTGGCCTCCGCAATTATCTAAAAGCGAATGGGATAAAGCCAACGGTGAGTTCAGTCACCACAAAGGAAAATCAACAGGAGGTGGCGAATGGACCTTTCGCAATCCAGTTCCAAAAAATGGTTGGCCACTCCGATTTCAAGATCTTATTTTCACGGTCCAGACCACCCCATTTGGACATTTGGGTTTGTTTCCCGAACAAGCCCAAAACTGGGACTGGATAGCAAACAAAGTCAAGGAGCTTAACGGCAATAAACCCAATGTTCTTAACATGTTCGGCTATACAGGGGCCAGTACATTAGCGGCCGCTGCAAAGGGGGCAAATGTCACCCATTTAGATGCTTCTAAAACTTCTGTGACCTGGGCGCGGAAGAATTTAGAGTCCTCTGGGCTTACTGATTGCTCAGTCCGCTGGATAGTTGATGATGCTGAAAAATTCCTCCAACGTGAATATCGCCGTAACCGAAAGTATGATGCTCTCATCATGGATCCCCCCTCTTTTGGACGGGGCCCTAAGGGAGAAGTTTGGAATATAGAAACCCAAATGACTACATTGTTAGCCTTGTGCAAAAAAATCTTATCCGAGTCTCCTAAGTTTATTTTATTAACCACGCATTCTCCCGGGGTATCCTCGTTGTCTCTAAAAAACATGCTGATCAAGTTTTTGGTCTCCCCTGATTCTGGGTGTTTTCAAACAGGAGACATGTCCATATACGATACCGGGTCAGGCCTTCAACTTCCCAATGGATTTTACGCTCGCTTTTCAGCTAACCCCTAAGAAAGAAATTTATGGCTCTAGAATTTTATAATTTAATCAGGGATCACGCAGACCAAACCCCCGATCAACCGGCAATTATTGACGGTGAAGCCACCATCACCTATGAACAACTGCTCGAACAAGTTGAGCGTTTTTCGGGAGGATTGAGCTGTTTGCAATTAACCTCGCAAAGCAAACTTGGACTACTTTGTCTGAATCAAAAAGAATATTTAGTCGCCTTGATGGGGGCTTTTTTAAAAGGGATCACTGCCATCCCCTATAATTTTCTATTGCAACCCGAAGATTTAATCTACATTACGAAAGATGCGGGTATCGACTCTATTGTTGTTGACTCAACATTCATCAAACCGGAAACCATTCCATTTCTTCAAACTTTTAAGAATAAAATCGTTGTCGGCCCTACCGACCCTATGGAACTGGGAAGTAACGCATTAGCATACGAAAACTTTTTGACTAATGCCCGCCGTTTCAAAGCAAAATTACGACATAACAGAACAGTCTCTACCCCTGACGTGATTTTATACACTTCAGGAACAACGGCAAAGCCTAAAGGAGTGATGCTTGATGAATCTCAATTTTTTTCAAATAGTCGAGACACCCTAACTCATATTCCAATCTCATCTGACGACCGTGTCATTGTTGCCTTACCTTTGTTCCACTCATTCGGTAATATTATGGCATTGATGGTTTTCATGGCAGGTGGCACACTCATTCTTCTAAAACAATTCGCACCTAAATCTATTCTTCAAAGTATTGAAAAACATAAAGCAAGTATTCTTCCTCTGGTGCCGACAATATACAGTTTCCTTGTGGACCTGTCCGCTCGAAATGATTACAATCTCTCCTCACTAAAACACTGCATCTCTGGAGGTGCTGCCCTTCCCCGAGCTTTACTTGAACAGGTAGAAGAAACACTCGAAGTTTCAGTAATTGAGGGGTATGGCCTCACAGAAACTTCCCCCGTTATCGCCGTCAACACCTTCAAAGATGGGAGTTTTCCTGGGTCTGTCGGACCCATTATTCCTAATATAGAAGTGAAGATCATTGACGAAATAGGGAAAGAAAAATCATCAGAAGAAGTAGGCGAAATACTAGTTCGTGGGAAAACTGTCATGCAGGGGTATTGGAATCTTCCTAAAGAAACAGCTAAGGCGATAACTTCGGGTGGTTGGTTGAAAACGGGCGATCTAGGCCATCTTGACAAACAAAATCGTCTCTTTATCTCAGCCGGCAGAAAAAAAGACCTAATAATACGAGCTGGAGAAAATGTATCTCCACTGGCGATTGAGAATGCATTAATGAATCACCCTTCTATCGCTGAAGTTGCGGCCGTAGGAGTACCTGATGAAAGAGCCGGAGAGCGAGTGAAAGTTTGCATTGCATTAAGACATAAGACAACAGTAACTGAAAGTGAACTCAAATCGTTTTGTCGAAAAAGTCTCCCAGCATTCATGGTTCCCGATTACTTCCAAGTTATGGACGAACTACCCAAAAATGCAACAGGAAAAATATTAAAGAATGAACTGAAGAAAAAACAAACACGACCTTTTGTCCCCGGAGATAGCAAGTAAGTTCTCTACGGAAAAAATTTTAACTATGAATAAAAATACTCTAAATGAACGGGGTACATATCAATCGCTTTGTAACCCAGAATATTCTGGCTCTAAAGAACTTTTAATAGATGAGAAATACCTAAATAACTATAAGAATTCTATTGTAATAAAAATCTTAAAATATCTTAGAAACACAGACAAAGTCCTTGAGTTTGGCGCTGGGGTTGGGACGCTTGCTCAAAATTGGGAAATAAAAACAGGTGTAAAGCCAGAGTGTCTAGAGATAGATGATAGTTTGCGGAACATACTTATTAATAGGGGCTTTAAATGTTATGACAAACCCGGATCAATCACAAAAACGTATAGCGGTATATACACTTCTAATGTTTTAGAACATATAGATGATGACGTTGAGGCATTAAGAAATATTCACGCAATGCTCAAGCCTGGAGGTCATTTGGTTATATATGTACCTGCTTTTATGTGCCTGTATTCTAAGCTTGACTCTTCTATTGGACACTATCGTCGTTATCATAAGGAAGAACTATTCGAAAAACTGAGAAAAAGTAGATTCGAAGTAATAGATTCGTTCTATGTTGATTCAATTGGTTTTTTTGCTTCTTTGGCAATTAAGTTTTTTGGATACAAAGGTCGTTTAAGGTTGGGTGGCAAGACGAGTCTTTTACTTTACGACAAACTCATCTATCCTGTTAGTGAAGTTTTGGATGCTTTAGGGTTGAGATATTTTTTCGGGAAAAATATTCTTGTGGCAGTCAGGAAAAGAGGTCAAAAAATAAGGGGCTCTTGACTTACATATTTTTAGCGCACCGAAAACCTAGATTCTCAAACCGATAATTTCTGAAGAAAGCCTTGCGCCATGCAGAACGTAAGGTTTCTATCCCCCCCCCCCAGGATCCCCCGCGTAAAACTTTCTCATTGGCTCCTCCATCAAAGTCGCGAATATTTTTTCGCGTTGGTCCCAACGGATTATCTTTGGGACTAATTATATAGTAATTTTGTTCGGTATCCATCCAATCGGCTACCCATTCAGCAACATTCCCCGACATATCATAAATTCCAAGTGGGTTTGGTGGAAATTTGCCAACGGGAGCGGTATACTTATAGCCATCTGACGCATCTGCAATTCGAACATTCATATCGCAATTTATATCGCAAAAATTTCCTCTTGATGAATCAAATTTTTCTCCCCAATAGTATTCTGTAGTTGTTCCACCACGTGCAGCAAACTCCCATTCCGCCTCTGTTGGCAGTCTTCTTCCTGTTTTTTTACAGTATTTATTTGCCTCTTGCCAAGTAACACTTTCGACTGGAAAATCTGCCGACACAAACCGAGAAGGGTTAGTCTCCATCACAGATTGGAAAGATTTTTGCGTAACCTCATATTTTTCGATTTTAAATGGAGACAAACAGACTTTATGCACAGGGCTTTCAAAAAGTGCACCTTTAGTACTTCCCATGTCAAAGCAACCACCTGCTACTGCGACCATCTCTATCTTCTTTGCCACACCCGAAGCGTCAATAAGCTTTAATTGTATTTTCGAATATAGTTCCTTCACTTGCTCATGATCTAAGCGTGGAATACCTACATACTCTATCCTAACCTCATTTTTTGGGACCAACTTCATCTTTCCTGACTCTAAAAAAAACAGCCTGTAGTGAGGAATCTCCTCTTTAGTTTTTGAGTCTAGATAGTTTCTCATATTACTTTTCCCAGACTGGGCAGCAACCACTGTCTCGTCAACTAACTCAGCCATGTGATACGGGGTACGTGTTTTAGGCGAAATTACTCCCTTTAAAGCACCTGACTGTCCTACCACAAAAACCTTCACTTTTTTTTGCAACATGATCCTACGCGAAAGAAGTTTTTCTGCTAAAGGCTTAGCCTCCGAATACTTCTCGAGAATAACCTTAACCTCCACTAGTGACTTTAAAATACGATAATTCTTCGGTTCTTTTGCCAACGCTTCTGTATAGGCTTTCTCTGCCAATGAGTAGTCACCCATTAAACGACTCTGATCAGCTTGGGCCAATAATTTTGGCACGTCAGCTAAAACGTTGCCCGAAAAAAAGATGCCGATTAAAAAAATAACATGGACTGATACTAGAAGCTTAAAAGTATGCTGAACTACCGTCATGTGGCGGCTCCTCGGTTGGCAAGTTTCATATTTTATTAGGTTTATGATAAGTCATACATTCGGATTAGACAAGAAAACATAAATGCATGAACAAAAGAATTTACGATTTTATGTTGAGATACTACCTATTTTTTTTCATCAGTAGATGATCGGGCTGGCTTAGTTTTGGCAGGTTGGTCTATCTTTTGTTTCTTAAGCTTGTTCCAATCTAAACCTACATCTTTTTGAACCTTAAACTTATCGCGTTTAGGGAAATAATCAATTTCATCCATTGCATCCGGTCCTGAAATTTTTGTATTAATGCTTTTTAAGAGGACTTTGCAAAATTCTATGTAAATTTTCTGTCACCGAATTCCTTAAGCCCAATTGAAGAGCTTTTTCTAAATAGAATTTAGCTTGGTTTAGTTGACCTATCATAGCATAGAACATTGCCAAGTTTGCATGCCCTGTCGCAAAGTTTGGGTTCACCGTTACTGCTAATAAAAGCATATCGCGTGCTTTTTTAGGCTTCTTCTGCCTTAGATAAACTTGGGCTAATGAATTGTATGTGCTGGGATTATTTGGCAATTGACGAATAGCCGCACGTAATATAGGCTCGGCTTTATTAATTTTCCCCAAAACCGCAAGAGTCGCTCCATAGTTTGCCAGAAGAGACGGGTGGTCCGGATAAACCTCAAGGCCTTTTCTATATTCCTGTTCGGCTTGTTTAAATTTATTCTGACTGCCGAAAACAATCCCATTCTTAAAATACGGCGTCCACAAATCAGGCATTAGGTCCGAGGCCTTGCTAAATGAAACCTGTGCTGATTCAAAATTTCCCTTAGCCAGAAATGAATCCCCAGTGGAAAGGAGTTGTTTGTAGGTCGCTCGTTTTTCTATTTCCTGCGCAGATTTATCTGGGGCGGAAATTCCAACGACTCCAACCAATACCAAGTTGACTAGAACTCCCATTACAACCACATTCTTCGGCTGTAATATTTTTTTCAAGACGGATGCATTCTGCATAGAACTTCTAAATAAACACAAGACACCTATCACGCAAGCGAACTGTGCTAATGGAAGCATCAATAAATATATACCATCTACATAATCCCACTCTGCATGTTCGAAACCCATCAACCGAAAAAAATTGGTCGAGCGTAACAGGAGTAACGGATGGTTGAAAAAAACCTGAAAGGTCCCCGATATAGCCTCGATAGAAAAATGCGGATGATTGTATGGAAGGACCACCTTATACTGAACAATCATTAAATATTGACTAATCACGCTAACCACAATGAAAACTATGGTTGCATAACGCATCACTTTATTTCTAAAGCATCTGTCCATAAGGTTGGCTAACCCGATGGTAAATAAGACTGCAGCTGCTATAAAATATCGATTGCCGTAGGCATCCGACTCTACAAAAGACAGCATAACGACTATCAAGGAAATTAACGACGCTAAGGAGGCAACACGTATATTTTTAGAAACTGGACCAGAGATCAAAAGTCCAATAAAGCCGGCAAACCATAAAGGAGTAGCTACTGCTAGCCCCCATTTTGCACTAAAAAAAAGATCCTGTAACTTACTGCCAAACATCGTAGATGAAGTTGATGTTTCAATTGCTTGGCTATGGAATGTTTCCACAAGATAAGGGGAAATAATGAACCCATTCAATTGATTCCACGCTACAAATTGGGGCAATAAAAAAACCAAAAACATGGCAATGAAACAAAGGGTATTCAGCAAAGTATCTGTTATCTTGGTAGAATTTATAGAACCTTTTCCTGCAAACCATAAGAAAATGACATCGACGATATAAAGAACCCCGTAGTTTGCATTTATCAGGCGAACAAGACATAGCAACCCTAGACAAGCCCCCATAACGGCATGATGAATTTTTTTATTTGACCCCCGATAATGAAGCCACGCCATTACAAATAATGCAGCAAGAAAAAATTCAGTGGTATGTGCCATTCGCTGGCGAATAAAGGTGTAATACAATAAGGGGGACGCCATCCAAAGCGATACACTTGCGATTACTGCAATCCGTTCGTCCACAATTTTTTTAAGAACCCGGCACATGATCATGAGTCCGGCAAATAAATACGTTGCCGATGCAACTGCAGTAGCCACGAAATAAGGAGATGAATAACCATCGGCCTTAATCGGATACCCCAATTCGCTATAAAGCAAAGCAATGAAATGTCCTACTATAAAGAATGGGAGATAAAGCACTCCTTGGCCTAACTGCCAATTACTGAAAACATAGCCGGTTGAATTGAAGCGATTGACATGAGCATAATAACGCTCGTCTATAAAATCCAGATCACCGTCGAAAAATAATGACCTTAAATATGAGTAATAAGCAGTATCATCGCCCCCGTCGACTGTTTTTACTGAGTAATATCCAGAATGTGTGAGGGGTGGAATCCAATCGTTGAAAAGCCCAAGTGGAGTCAACAGAAGAAATAAAAGATAAAAAATTCCTCCGATTAAAAACAAATTTTTGGGGGACACGACCGTTCCGGAATCTTGAAGCGTTGAGTGCATATGATTATAGTATTAAAGAATTTATTTAATACCAACGGTATAGTTTACATCAACTACCGTGGACAAAAGTTTATCCAATTTCGTTGATTCAAATAAAGGTGGGTAGGCTTAGAATTACAGCTAACGGCTATTTTTTTAAACAACCAGTCCTCTGGCCACAAGTTCCTGATGTGCATCTTCTATTCGAGAAACTGCAGTCTGTTGATCACCCCATGCCACTAAATCTGTCAAACCTTCCTCAATGGATAACTCAGGTTCGAACCCCAAGGCGCTAATTTTAGAAGTATCAGCGTAGCAATGGCGAATATCTCCATTCCTAAACTTTCCAATCACATCTGGGGTTAATGACTTTCCAAAAATTTTAATAAGAGTTTTAGCAACTTCAAGAATTGATCCCGGCTTTCCTCGCCCGATATTAAACACCTGGTAGTTTGATTCTGATGAATCTAGCAACATCAGCTTAGCTCTTACCAAGTCTTTCACATGAATAAAGTCACGTTGCTGGTGCCCATCTTCATAAATAAGAGGGGCTTTCCCATTTTTAATCGCCGAAGAAAAAATAGCTGCCGCACCAGTGTACGGGTTATTTAAACTCTGCCTCGGGCCATAACAATTAAAATAACGGCAGGCCACAGTTGGTATTTTATACGCCTCACCGATCATGAGAGAGTAGACCTCCTGATCTTTTTTGCTCTGAGCATATACAGAAGTGCAATGCATTTCTTTATCTTCATCTGTCGGAACCGGTGTTGCGAGTTGCTTACATATTGGACAAAGCATTTCCCATTGTCCTGCCTGCATCTGCTCTATCGGTCTAGGTTTTGGGGAAATTTTACCGTGCTCACGACAAACATATCTACCCTCACCATAATTGCTCATCGAACTTGCAACCAAAACTTTTTCTACATTGTTACTGACATTAACTAAGATATCCCAGAGAACACCGGTCCCACCAACATTGGTAGAAATATACTGCTCTATGGAGTACATTGATTGCCCCACCCCAACTTCAGCGGCATCATGAATGATGATATCTACCCCCTCAATGGCTTTCCGTAAACTATCGCGTTCACGTATGTCACCACGAACAAACTCTGCATCTTTATGAAGGTAAAGGGGTTTTTCTGCTGATAGGCCATGCACTTGCGAATTAAGATTATCAAACACACGAACAGTATCACCTCTTTCAATGAGGGCGTCGACCGTATGGGATCCTATAAACCCTGCTCCACCTGTCACTAAAATTTTTTTATTCATAATTGAAGAATAAACTTATTTTAAATTTTAATTTTCTTTCACTAACTGCTCTGATTGAGATTCCCAGACCATACTGGGTAACAACCTTGAAACCAACTAAAATTCAGCACTTATACCCTTTATCTCTACGGCACTATCTAAATATCACTTAAGCATTTTAAGTTGAAGTAAGAACTATCGCCTCATTAGTTTTCGTCCTCCAATCTTTGAAAATTTAAACCTAATCCTAGCCAAAGTGTATTATTCCCTAAAAAAAAAGGAGGCAGTATTTATAGAGCTTTCTTGAATTCACTTTCAATATAAGTGATAATCATTTCGATACGGATGTTATATTTAATTGGTTACCTTCCCGTATACTCACCAACTGAATCCCGTGGACTTATCCATAATCATAGTCAATTACAACCATAGCCACATGTTGGACAACTGTCTTGAATCAGTTTACAAGACAATCAAAAAAATACAATTTGAGGTCATCCTAGTTGACAATAGCTCTAAAGACGATGGTCTCGAATCCATTTTAAAACGCTATACGAAAATTCAGTTCATTAATAATTCAAAAAATGTGGGGTTCGCGCGGGCTAACAATCAAGGTGCTAAAATAGCAAGCGGCGATTTCCTCCTTTTTATTAACCCAGATACCATAGTTATAGAAGATGCTGTCGAATCAATGCTGCATTACATTCGATCGGATTCTGCCATTGGAATCCTTGGTCCCAAGGTATTAAATCCAGACCAAACAACCCAGTTTTCTTGTAGAAAATTCCCGACAGTTTGGTCGGGCTTGTTCAATAGATATTCCCTGACGACGAAGCTTTTTCCGAACAATCGTTACTCAAGAGATTATTTGATGCTAGATTATGACCATGATTCTATTTGCTCAGTAGATTGGGTTTCAGGCTGCTGCATGATGATGTCCGAGTTAACTTTAAAAAAGGCTAATGGTTTTGACGAAAATTATTTTTTATTCATAGAAGATGTTGATCTATGCCAAGTCATAAAAAAACAAGGGCTCCGAGTTGTTTATTTTCCAAATGCGAAAATTTTTCATAAAATTTCATCTAGCAATACATGTTCGACTTCTCGGGTAATTATTAAGCGACATCAAGGAATGATTTACTACAACCAAAAATACGGCAAAACAAGCTTAATTATACAGTATATGATTAATTCGATAATAATGGCTCGGTGTCTTTTGCAAATCTTACTGAATTTAATTAAATGACCATTGAAAGCCCGCTAATTTCTAGTTCGATGTACTTTTTGGGTTATGGAGTTTCCCTAGTAGCTGTATTTGTACTAACGTTGACTCTTATACTAATATTTAGCAAGGTAAGGATACTTACACATCCGCTTAACAAATTAATGCTTGCGATGGGAAAACCCGTACTTCCCTTTGGTGGAATTCCTGTCATTCTGTCTTTCCTCTTGGTTCTTTGGTTTTTTTATTTTACTGGTTGGATTAATCAAGAAAATCTTCATCTATTTCAAAAAATCACCCTGGGCGTGAGCATGATGACGGCTCTAGGTATTTATGATGACATCTATCACTGTTCCCCAAGGATAAAATTTCTTTGGCAAGTAATAATAGCAATTATTTTATTTTTAGCTGGATTCCAGATTGATAGAATAGGTGATGTTATAGATTTAGGATCATTTTCGATCTTACTAACAGTTTTTTGGATCGTGGGAATCACAAACTCAATTAACCTGGTTGACGGTATTGATGGTTTGGCCTGCGGATTAATTCTTTTGTCTTGCGTTACTTTAAGTTTTGTTTACCTTGAACGTAATATGGTAGAAGCCTCGTTCTTAGCTGTAATTCTTACAGGTAGCGTTTTGGGTTTTTTAATTTTTAATTTTCCACCAGCAAAGATTATCCTGGGTGATACAGGGAGTCTTCCCCTTGGGCTTCTAATTTCGTTAATCACTCTTTTACCTCTCAGCCAAAAACACACAGATGAAATCTATTACCTAATTCCCATCATCACTCTATTAATCCCAATCTTAGATACTATCGTTGCTTTTTTTAGAAGGCTCTTGAAGGGCACTAGTCCTTTCTCAAAAGATGCTCAGCACTTTCACCACCGATTAGAAAAACTCGGCTTTTCCCAATTAAAGACGATTATTATTTTATTTATCATTTGTTTTTATTTTAATCTTACCGTGCTATTACCTGCTCACACCATAAATCTAATTCCAAATTTTATACCGGTCTATTTTCTTTTCATAATAAGTAATATTGCAGTTTTTCTTTATCTCTTAAAACGATTAGAAAAGAAAAAAAAAGAAAAATGTCATGAAAACTGATTTAAATAGGCGGGGAGTGGTTTTCTTTGCTCTATTAGCTGTCATTATTTCACTTCTATACTCAAGCACAGTTCACGCTCCTTTTAACTTCGATGATGAAGTCGTCATCAAATTTGAAGTTGCACAAAAAGCAACGGGCGATTTGTATAGCAATCTTTACCCTCCTCGCTATAGACATTTATTTTATTCAAGCCTTATCTTTAATTACTCAAAAGGCAAACTAAATCCGTTCGGCTATCACTTGGTCAACATTACTCTTCATATTTTCACTTCAATTGTTATCTTCTTCATCGCATTCTTCACTGCCCAAAAAAGCCTTTCATTAGAAAAAAAAGAGGCCCTTTCAATTGCAAGCATTACAACTCTGCTCTTTTCAATCAACCCTATTCAATCTGAAACCGTAAACTATATTTCAGCAAGGGCAACTGGCATGAGCAGTTTTTTCTATCTTGCCGCCTTACTATCCTTCATTCTTGGAAGTTTTCGCAAACAAAAACCAACCCCAAGGTTTTTACTTTACCTTTTATCCTTAGTTTGTTTTTTAGCATCTATTTTATGCAAAGAAACTGCCCTAACTTTTCCAGCAGCGTTACTTCTATACGATGTTTGTTTTATGCGTAATGAATACTGGACATCACTCAAAAATCGATTGTTGTTTTTTTACCTACCATTATTTTTATGCGCAACGATTTCAGTATTCAAGGTTCTTTCCATGAAAAGCATGATCGTTGATTGGTGGCAAAGAATAGACTTCGAGTATGGGTTTAAGCAAATTCAAATTATTGGACACGGAGCCCGACTTATCTTACTCCCAGTCGGGTTAACTTTTGATTATGATTTTCCTAACACTTTCTTTGCTACCAATACACTCCCCATTGCTACTTTCTTATTTGCACTGGGAGTTATTTTAACAATTGCGTTATATTCCCCTAAACGACTTATACTGGTTTCTTTTTGCTTCTTCTGGTTTTTGATAACCTTAGCTACAACCAACAGCATTCTCCCAAGAACCGACCTTTTGAGCGAACGCAATCTCTACCTACCTTCTTTTGGAATCCTGTTTTTACTCGCCATCACAATTCATCGACTCGTATTGGCAAACCACAACCAACTAGTCGTAAAAAAAATTGGCGCATACTGTTTAATTATTTTTTTTATTTTCCAGATAATGCTATTACACAAAAGGAACCTGCTATACAGATCTAATATTCTTCTTTGGGAAGACACTCTACAAAAATCACCTGGAAAACTTCGCGCTCTCCATAATTTAAGTCATTTTTATATAGCTGAAAAAAATTACGCGAAAGCATTTACAATACTACAGGCACTAACAAAATCCAAGGCTTCTCCACACTACATATCTTACGCTCACAGCAACCTTGGTTCTATTTATCTTCAACTGGGGGATTATCTGAAAGCTGAAAAGGAATTTAAATCTGGGATAAGAGCAAAGTCTTCTCAGCCCACAAATCATTTTAACCTAGGAACTCTTCTCGCCTCCCAAGGGCGCAACTTAGCAGCCAAAGAATCCTACGAAAAAGCAGAAGGCTTGTACAAAAATTATCGATGGGGATACCAGGTTCCAGCAGAACTCTATATAAACAAAGCCCGCCTACTATTAAAACTAAAACTCTACAAAGAGGCTGAAGTTTCTATCAACAATTACCTTAAACGTGTTCCCGAATCTGGTCCTGGGCATTTCGTTCTAGCCAGTATTTTTTCGGCAATTGGAAAACAGGATAAAGCACTCCGTGAGTATAGTCTAATAGGAAATACACCAAAGCTTAAAGGAGAAGTTCATAACAATAGAGCTTTAATTTTCATCAAGAAAAAAGATTTTAACCTTGCGTTAGAAGAACTTCATCAGGCCATAACAATTTCCCCAAACCTAATCGATGCCCACTACAACCTAGGAAATTTACTTATTCAAACTAATGGTGATCCGATTGAAGCGAGCCGGCATCTTGAAAAAGCCTTGAAGCTTTCAACCAGCCAAGAAGTCACAAGTAGAATTAAACACACCCTGAATTCTTTACCCTGACTATCAATTTCGGGCTTCTTTTTTTTAAATAGTATTTTAGCATCATAAAATCTCATATCCTTTAAAACAAATGACTGAAAATTTAAAATAACCCCATTCAAGTCAACTCAGTCTTACGAAGAATTTACATATTTTTTTTCTCCGAGGCTGAATATGCTAATTCGACAAACCCAAGAACGCGATCTGTGCTTTCATCTAATATCAGTTCATAACTGTCACCATCACGCCATAAGGTAGGGTAAAAAGACCACTCGTAATAAGATGAAATAGAATCAGGTTCCCAGTCAATTCTCACCCTTAACTGCTTTTTATTTTTGCTTACGTAATGTACGCTTGGGGAGTTAAACCTAAGAATCAACCGATGCTTGTCATTTGTATTTTTAACTGAAATAGCGCAGTAATCTAAGAAATTTTGAGGAAGAAAGTTCGTTTTTGCATTTTTATTCAGATACACCAATGCGTTATTAAATACCTTTATTTGATCGAATTCCCCGAGGTTTTTTCCTGCCCACTCTGGGAAATCTCCTCCAATTCGATGGATCACCAAATAACGAACTCCGAAGGCATAAAGCGACAACAATGCGCTTTTATTCGAAAGATCAGTCAATTCAGCTAATTTCTTTCGACCTTCCCACTCAAAAGCAGCATACCCATTGATCAGCTTTTTTTGATGTACCATCGACCTCTCTAGATAAACTGCATCACCTAAAAAAGTCTTGCTAACCGGCCATTCTAAAACAGGCCCACTTGGAGCCTGCTTTAACCACGTATATTCCTCAGGTATTTCGTTTCTGGGTTGTTTATACGGCGCATATAAACCCTTCGCAGGATATAGTTCCAATATAAGAATGATTAAAACCGAAAATGAAAATATTTTTTTTAAAGATGGCTTATCCAACCAGTCTCTTATTATCTCATATGAGATCCCTGCAGTTATTCCCAAACCTAAAGGAATTAGGATGGCCATTCTTGAGATAGCACGAACCGAAGACAAACCCGGGAACACGTAGTATAAAAAGGTCGCAATTGGGTTAACCATAAAATGTTGATTCCCATACAGCTTTACGATCGGCCCCAGAGAAACAACAAATGCCAACATTGCTATAGAACAGTACAATAGAAAAAAAGTTTCCAGGCGCAAGCCCTGATAAATCTTTCTAAAAAATTTATTCGTAAAGAAATACCCTGTCGTAATCAAAAAAAAAGGAGTGAATATGGCAGTATTTACTAACTGTGGATGCAAATAAAGATCAGAGTATACCTCTCCCCCTAAAGTAGCTATAGAAGACCTTAAAATCCAAACTATAGGGGTCAAAATTATTACTCCCAAGGCAAGTTTTTTTAATTTTGAGCTAAACAAAAATTTAATGGGCGTTGCTTTTCTTAGAATCAATAAAGCAGCAACGGTCATCAGCATTGGTAGGTACCTAGGTGATGTATTCCCGTCAATGTGGTTCAAGTGGGAAGTCAAAGAACCAAAAAAATAAGAACTAGGCAAAGAAAAGAAAGTGGTAAGAGGGGCTCCGAATGCCGATTGCTCTGCGATAGTTCTTATGAACCCAAATTCATGGGCCTCCTTCAGATAGGGTATGAAATAAATACTGGCAATCATTCCAACTATTAAAATTGGAGGACCCGCATCTAAAGAAAATTTTTCAAACCTAAAGTTATCCTGCTGGAAAACTAAAATACAAACAAATAATAGGAGAATCATGGAAAAGAAAATTCCGTGGTAGGCCGATGCCATGATTTGCATCAAATAAAATATAGAAGCCCAGTAAAGAAAAACCCGTCTTCCCTCATCAAAGTATTTGTGCACGAAAAGTAGCGTGAAAGGCATCCACTGAATAGTTAATAAATGAATATAACCTGAAACACCATGACGAGATTCACTAAAAGAAAAAACCAACGTTGCTAAAAAAGAAGCTGCATAACCAAGCTTTAAATGTCTTGCCAGTAGGAGCATCCCTGTTGAACACAAAATATATGAAGAAAAAACCGCCACTGCATAACAGATGTAAGGATCTTTTGTTGCAAGAAAAACAGGAAGAGTAAAAAGAGCTGTTGAAAAAGTTGAAACGTTAAAATAAATTGGTCGATCAAGAGGATAAAACGAATTGCCCGTAAATAATTGATCAAAATTCCCAGAACTTAACTGAGTTAACTGCCAATTCAAAACCCACAAGCTAGGAACTTGATCTTTCCCCCAAAAAAAGTTATGCCGGCTAAAGGCATCTAGAGGATAGGAGAACCAATAAGCGAGTAGAATGGTTAAAAATAACCAAAATCCATAAAAGAAAATATTTTTATAAAACATTAGGTATGAGGAGTAGCAGGTATTTTAATGTAAAGTCCTGTAACAATTAACCAAAAAAACTCTGCGCACCCTAAGGACATCTAAAATTATAGCTATTTTTTCAAGGCAGCTATAAACACAACATTTTTCTAACTAGTCAAAGAAGCGGAAACGAAAGATAAACCACAAAGCAGCGACACCATCTTTCCAGTTTATTTTTTTTCCTGCCGAATAATCCCTACCAGAGTAAGAGATGGGAACTTCATAAATTACAAAGTTTTTTTGGGCCACTTTGGACGTAAATTCTGGCTCAAACCCAAAACGATTGGACTTTAATGTAATGGATTCAAGGATTTTCCTTCTAAACACTTTGTAGCCGGTTTCCATATCGGACAGATTAACATTAGTAAGCATATTTGACAGAGTGGTCAAACACATATTACCTAAATAATGCCAGAAAAATAAAACTCTATGAGGACCCCCTAGAAAGCGGGAACCATAGACAACATCGGCACGTTTATCTAGAATAGGCTCCAGTAGCACAGGATAGTCTTTTGGATTATATTCTAGATCTGCATCTTGAATAATCACAATTTCACCTTTTGCAATTTTAAAACCTGCACGCAGAGCCGCCCCTTTTCCTCTATTTTTAGTCTGATATATAATTTCAAAACCTTCTCTTTTTTCATATTTCTCAAGAAGGATTCGAGTCCCATCGGTAGAACAATCATCAACTATTATGACTTCTTTTTCACCAGTTACTTCGTCGACTCTTTTAATAACCTCACATATGGTCGCCGATTCGTTATAAACTGGAATAACTATTGATAGTTTCATTGTATTAAAGTTAAAGCCCTAAAATAAACTAAACAAACCTGCAAACTTTCTTCCTTGGATTATAATCGGAAAAAATGAGGAAAAAGTGTAACCCTTTTTAAACTAAACTTTATTGTCAATATATTTAGCTATGCAGAAATATTAACTTTCTGGAATTTTTTACATATATACAGCTCTAGGGCCATGCAGCTATTTATACATTGCGGCAGAACCACTAGTGGACGGGGAGTAACCCACACAGAAGAAACAGGCATCTCAAGGCACCACTTAAATTAAGTTCTAACACAAAAATCATCGACCTATTAAATCAATTCCCTAAACTATACTAATATTAAGGATCATTTCGCCTGCCTCGTATTAATTATCTATTTTTAAAGTATGGGAGAAACCAATCCGTAGCCAAAACCTTCTTTAAGTTTTCCGAGGTAACTTTTATGTTTTTCTGAATGGATTTCCTTTGCTTTATAGTTTGTCTTAAACCTAACAACGCGTCCCTTTTAGCCCTGAAAATTGGACCCGCTTGTCCATGCAGCGAAAACCAAATTAACGATGCAAAATTTACCAGCAAATGCTGCAGTAACCCACGCCAGAGCAATTCTGAAGGCATATTTTTAAGGTATGTCCAAACCATATTGCGATGCCCATGATAAACAGCGAAGTCACTTCGCCGGCCAGCTATAGCGGAGCCGAAATGTCCAACCTTCGCGTTTGGAACATATAAACAACGATGACCTAGCAAACGTAATCTAAATGCCAAATCAATATCTTCAAAATAGCAGAAGAACCTTTCATCAAATCCACCCACTTCCAAAACTATATCTCGACGATACATGGCAGCTGCAGCACAGGGAGAGAAAATTTCTTCAGCTAGACGAGAATTTTTTTTTTCCACTGCCCCGTGGTCACGCCTCCATGCTAAACCACATAAATGGTAAATATCACCGGTCCCATCTAATTGCTCAGGAGAACTTTCTTTTATTAATTTGCTTCCAAAAAAATTGTATCGCGGATTTTTTTCTGCGGCAATATGCAAGGTTAACAACCAATCCGGTTTAGCAATAGCATCGGGATTTAGCAACGCTACCCACTGAAAACCTTCAGCTTTTTTTATGGCATAGTTATTGGCAGCAGCAAAACCTACGTTCTCATCCATCCGCATAACCTCAACGCCAGGAAAACGCTCCTCAAGCCCATCCACTGATCTGTCGTCACTGGAATTATCAACAACAATTATTTTAAAATTTAAAAATACCTGACGTTGCAAAGACTCAAGACATTGTCCCAAGAATTCTTTTCCATTAAAATTAACAATAATAACTGCTATTTTATTAGAGTTACCCATGCCTCTCGCTGCTCTAAAAATATTTTAAATGTCCTACACTATAGCCCAAAATTAATACCTTCAGTCTACCAAACGAGCAATAGTCCTAACAAATTTGATTACTACCCCACA
>JAPYPK010000147.1 GCA_029937655.1 Nitrospinaceae bacterium | reverse complement strand
ATTCCATTGAACACTGTATTTCTACAACTCGTATGGCGTTAGACCTAGGAATCAATCATATTGAAACAGCCCACGGGTATGTAAAAAGTGAACTCTTGTTTGGTCATGCCTTAAAGGAACTAGGTGTTCCGAGAAACCAGTTCAAGATGATGACAAAAGGAGCGCCGATGTCAGGCGATGAAACGCGAAGACTTGTAGAAGAGCAACTTGAGGCTCTTAAGTTAAATTATATCGATTTTTATGGATGGCATGGTATTAACAACAAAGAGCTTTTAAAAGTTTCCGCGGAAAAGAATGGTCCGGTAGAAACATTACATCGATTAAAAGATGAAGGATTGATACGCCATATTGGATTTTCAACACATGGTCCACTTAACATAATAATGGAAGCCATGAGAACCAACTTATTTAGTTTTATCAACCTTCATTACTATTATTTTTTTCAACGCAATCTTCCAGCTGTACAATTGGCAGAAAAAATGGATATGGGTGTTTTTATAATTTCACCCAACGAAAAAGGCGGGATGTTATTTAAGCCCTCCGAGAAAGTAAAAAATCTTTGCAAACCACTTACACCCATCGTATTTAATGGAAGATTCTGTTTATCTCACCCTGAAATCACCACTCTAAGCATGGGTATGCATGAACCAAAACATTTTTCTCAAAACCTAGCCATTTTGAGCGGGAAAAATTATTTGAATAGTGATTTATCTAAAGTTAAGGCTGAGATGGATGCTCCTTTGGCAAAAATCTCGGGGTTATGCACTCTATGTCATGAATGCTTACCTTGCCCTGAAAATATAAATATTCCGGAAATTCTACGGTTTAGGAATCTCACCGAAGGTTATGACATGTTGGACTACGGTCGTTTTCGCTATAACATGTTTGAAGGACAGGGGCACTGGTTCCCTGGCACATTTGCTTTCCATTGCACAGAATGTGGAGACTGTCTTCCCCGCTGTCCGGAGAGTTTGGATATCCCAAAACTACTAATGGGAACTCATAAAAAATTATTTAGCAAATCTAAATATTTAAAGCACAAACTATTGTTCTTTATCAAATCAATACTTAAAGCTCTGAAAATCTGGAAATTTATTTTTAATTAAGAACCGCCTAAATCCACATTAAACACAAACTACTCCAGAAAAAAACGACAATCAAATACTTTGTCGTTTTAGCTAGCACTAATCTCTTCTTCTCTTTGATACTGTAAACATTGGTTTAACAGAGACTCAGCATTACGGTAAGTATCGTCCTTCTTTATTACTTGCTGCAGATAAGGAATTGCTTTTTGACACCGCAGAGTTTTTGCGAATACCTCCCCAAGAACATACTGCAGATTTATTTCATCTGGATCAACCATGGCATATCGGTTGGCATAGTCCAGCACATCTCCAGGTTCTCCCCTTCCACGATACCCAAAAATAATATTTTTTAGTGCCTGTTTATTGAGAGAGTCTCTTTCTAAAACTTGGGTGGAATAATTCAACGCCTTTTTATACTCTTTTTTAATATTATAAAACGACGCTACCGCATTTAGCAGGCCAAGGTTTTCTGGGTCAGCGTCTAATTGAGCGTGTAAATCAGCCAATGCGATTTCCCGCATAACAGAACCAAACTTGGCACGGTTGTGCTGGATAGATGTTTTAAAAAACACCTTAGCCTCTTCTCGTCTTTCCAATTCCATCAAGTTATAACCTGCGTACAGATTGGCATATGAATGCGCCGTGTCTTTGGCGAGTATTATTTTCATAATTCCAAAACTTTTCTCGTACTCGCCAACCTGATAATAAGCATGACCTAAATTTAGCAAAGCTTCTAAGTTGGAAGGATTGGACCTTACTTCCTCCATCAAAGTGGACACCTGCCTTGAACTTGCCTGCAAGTGGTATCGGACTAGATCACTTCCTCCTAACAGCACCAAAGATTCCAAAAGTAGCTCTCGGTTTCCGTACATGACCCCTCGTTGGTAAAGATCCATTCCTCTATAAATACTTTCAAGTTGTTTTTGCTCCTCGTAAGCAATGTTGGATATACGATTAATAACTTCTTTAAACGGAATTCTTGCAAACAAAAAGTCTTCGCGACCATAAACACCTATTACATCTCCTAGGTTAAGGTAGAATTCAACAATAGGCCTATTGTCAGTTATCATGGTGTGGTTTCTTGCTAAATGATTCATTTGATCTTCCACAAACCAGATATTACTGAGAAATGAAAAAGCATCTGGAACCTTAATTTCCTGCATAACACGGCTCACAACAGGATCTAAAAACCGCCCCTTTAATTTTTCAAAATCAATGTCAATGGGGCGATCTGACCCGATGATAAGAATTTCATTCGCAACCGGCATCCAGGCTATTGCGTGAGGAAACACCGAAAGAAAGGTTTTGAAGTGCATTAATACTTCTTGCTTCCCCTGGCTATGCAACGGAATCCATTGCGCCATAATCCCTCCTGGGTTGAGGTGCTTTTGGGCTACTTCATAATATTCTTCAGTGTAAAGATTTACAGTAAACGCGGTGCGTGGAGGAGGAGGTTCCGAGGTTATAACATCGTACATTTTTTTAGTCGTCAGTAAATGATTCCTCCCGTCCTGTAGGATAACTTTCACCTTCTCGTTTTTCAACACGTTGTAATTCTGTGATGAAAACACATTACCTGCCCTCATAACACTCCCAGACAAGTCCACACTATCGACGGCTTTTACTTTCGGATGAATAGCCGCAGCTCCTGCAGTTTGCCCAGTACCAAAACACACGACCAAAACATCTTCTGGATTGTCTACCAGCATTATAGGTAAATGTGCCAAAAGCTTCATATACCTCGAAGCAATAAAATTAACTGCAGACATGGAAACACCATTTGTGACCAACCGCTTTGCATCTGGATCCAAAGCACCATAATTATCCTTAAAAACGGCAACGGTATCAGTAAGCCCTTCCTCAAAATACAGCAATTTTCGAATGTCTTTTTGACCGGTACTATCTCGCATAAAAAATCGGTCAAGCAAATCTGAAGGGAAACCCATATTCACTACAAGAATTACCCCTGCCAAAACTACTGTCATCAATTTACGTAACGTTTTCGCAAAATAATCTCCCGTGCGAAACAAGTACATCATCATTAATAGGTTTAATGTGGCAACAAGAAGTAGGCTCTGTTGTACCCCTAACCTGGGTAATAGCAGAAAACCCGTAATAAGTGACCCTAAAATTGCTCCAAAAGTATTCGCTCCATAGATTTGGCCTGTTCCTGTCCCTACATGTTCGTGACCACCAGATATCATTTTTATTAAAATAGGAAAACTCATACCCAATGCGATCGTAGGCAGCAACATTAAGGCCGACGAATCCGCAAAATACCGACTAAATACAAAAATCGGCTTTTGCAAGTTGTAACTGTTCCATGGAGTTGAAAGTAGTAGCTCCATGTTATACAAGGAACCAATCACGTAGAGCCCAATGCCTGCCTGTAGAAATATCAATACCGTTCTTAAATTTAGGTTCGATCGAAATACAGCCACAGCTAAAAAGCTTCCCAGAGTGATTCCTATGAGAAATACACCCAGCATCATGCTGAAAGAATAAACTGTGCTGGAAGTACTGAAAAT
>JAPYPK010000146.1 GCA_029937655.1 Nitrospinaceae bacterium | reverse complement strand
GTGTGGTTGACAACTGAAATTATATTTTTATAGTCCATGCGTTTTGGACCAAATACAGCGATTGTTCCCATTTTATCCTCACCTAAGCTGTAATTGTTAGCAATTAAACTGCATCCACTCATTTCTTCATCGCTGTTTTCCGTGCCAATAAGAACAGTCAATCCATCCTGCTGAAGACACGAGTCTAACAGCTTAATCAGTTTAGTTTTTTCTTCAAGCGTTTTAAATAAGGTTTTTATTTTTTCAAGGTCTACAGTGAACTCAGGTTGATCAAGAATATTTAGTTTTCCTTCTACCAGTAGGTTTTCATTTTCATTTTCTTCATTAAAAACCTGTGTGGAAAGTTCCATCGCCCGTTTAGTTAGCTGATTATAATGTTCTTTTTCACTTCTGATGCGACGCATCAAATCAGCACGAATTGCCTTTATGGTTTTTCCACTAAACTCTTCGTTAAGATATTTTGATATAGATGTTAGTTGTTCCTGCGTTACCTCTTTTTCAATTGGGATTATTTTATTTTGAATTACTCCTAGTTCTGAATAAAAAACAGCGAGAACTTCCCGTAACCCAACTTTTGTGAATTGAATGTGGTGGAAGCGAGTGTTTGAAAAGGTTGGTAGCATTACGAGTCCTGTTTGATGAGAACTTTCGGATACTTGACTGCATGCGGTTTCCAAAACCTCATCAAAACTTTGATTTGTGGATAAGGGTTCATCGTCTTCGGTTAAAACGTTTAGATTTTCCAGGTTGGGAAAACCTGTAATATGATTTACAAAGAAACGATATCCTTGATCAGTTGGAATTCTTCCCGCTGACCTGTGAGGCTGATGTAAGTATCCCATCTCTTCAAGATCGGACATCACGTTTCGAATTGTTGCGGGACTTAGTTTGTTGAAGTGACTTTTAGCCAGTGAGCGGGAACCAACCGGTTCGGCTTTTTCTATATGATCCTGAACAAGTTCTAATAGTATTGATTGGCTTCTTTCATCGAGTGCGGGAACCATAGATCTGTTTGTTTAGTTAAGTGAGCGAAGTTTTGTTAGAGAAACTATCAAGAGGATATTCGGTTGTCAATAATCTTGAAAATTCTTAATTATTACGGTTTTTAATTATAGGATAAATTATTTTATATGCATTTTTTAAAAATTGTAATTCTTTTTAAAAGAACATTATTCAACAATCTGGGTTCCTATTCCTTCCTCGGTGAATAACTCTAAGAGGAGTGCGTGTTTGATGCGTCCATCGATGATGTGAGTTTTTGGAACACCTGATTTTAAGGAATCAAGGCAGCATGTTACTTTGGGTAGCATTCCATCACGTATGACTCCTGACTTGACTAGCTTATTAGCTTCTTTTCGAGTGAGTTCTGGTATAAGGGTGCCGTTTTTTCCCTGAACCCCTTCGGTGTCTGTCATCAGAACAAGTTTTTCAGCGTGCAATGCAGATGCGATAGAAGCCGCAACGAAGTCTGCGTTGATGTTAAGTGTTTCTCCGTTTACCCCCTTGCCTATTGGAGCGATAACGGGTATGAACTCATTTTGATCAAGTACTTCTAGTATCCTAGGGTTTATTTTGGTGATTTCGCCAACCAGCCCCATGTCGATAATTTCTGGTCGGTCTGTTTCTGGAGAGTGTTTGACTCGTTTATGTTTCTTGGCATGGATTAGATCACCGTCTTTTCCTGAAATGCCTACAGCATTTCCACCGTGTTGGTTAATAAGGGATACGATCTCCTTGTTGACTTTTCCACCGAGCACCATTTCAACTACGTCGATCACATCCTTGTTGGTAACTCGTTGTCCGTCGACAAACTGAGATGGAATGCCTAGGGCATTCAAAGTTTTCCCTATTTGAGGTCCGCCTCCATGTACAACCACAGGGTTAATGCCAGTATATTTCATCATGACAATATCCTGAGCGAAGCCTTCCTTTAGTTGATCGGAGGACATTGCGCTGCCACCGTACTTAATTACGACGGTTTTCCCGTAAAAATTCTTGATGAAGGGAAGAGCCTCAAGAAGAGTCTCTGCTTTTTGAATGCGTTTTTTCATGAGGTGGTGTTAAAGAATGTATCGACTCAGATCTTCGTCTTGAATTATGCTGTCCAATTTTTCCCGGACTTTTTCTCTGTCAAGTATTATTGTTTGCCCAGATAAATCTGGCGCGTCGAAAGATATGTCTTCCAGAAGTTTTTCAATGACTGTCTGGAGTCGCCTTGCACCAATATTTTCTGTTCGTGTGTTAACAGTTGCTGACATTTTAGCAATCTCACTAACAGCTTCATCAGTGAATTCAAGCTTTATATCTTCGGTTTTAAGAAGAGCTATGTATTGCTTGATTAGAGCATTATCAGGTTCTGTAAGAATGCGAACAAAATCTTGTTCCGTAAGCGAATCCAGCTCGACACGAATGGGGAATCGTCCTTGGAATTCTGGTATAAGGTCGGAAGGTTTGGACGAATGGAACGCCCCTGCCGAAATAAACAGGATATGGTCAGTTTTGACGATGCCGTATCGAGTATTAATAGAGGATCCTTCTACGATAGGCAATAAATCTCGCTGTACCCCTTCACGAGATACATCCGGCCCTTGACCTCCCTGGCGCCCGGCAATTTTGTCTATCTCATCAATGAAAATGATACCGTTTTTTTCTGTCCGCTCGAGAGCTTCCTGAGTAGCTTTGTCGTGATCAATTAGCTTATCTGCTTCTTGGCGGCAGAGCACTTTAAAAGCTTCGGGAGTTTTCATTTTCTTTGTTTTTGTTTTTTTAGGCATTATAGAGCCCAGCATGTCTTTTATGTTACTTCCCATGTCTTCCATACCACCACCAAAAACTTCAACCATAGGGCCAGGGTTTTCTTGTGTCTCGACTTCAACCATACGCTCATCAAAGCGACCTTCTTTTATGTAGGCTGCAAATTTTTCACGAGTACTGTTGTAGTGCTGTTTTCCTAGGGCATCTGAGTCTGGGTCATCTTTTGGGCTTTTTTGTCCTGCTGGTGGAGGTAGAAGGAGATCGATTAATTTCTCTTCGGCTAGGGCCCGAGCCTTTTCGCGAACCTCTTTCTCCATTTCTTCTTTCACCATGTTTTTACTAAGTTCCACTAAGTCACGAACCATGGATTCGACATCACGCCCTACATAACCCACCTCGGTATACTTTGATGCTTCAACTTTTATGAATGGTGAATTAGTTAGTTTGGCCAGGCGCCTGGCTATTTCTGTTTTTCCAACACCAGTGGGACCGATCATCAGTATATTTTTTGGGGCTACTTCATCGCGGATATCTTCAGGTAATTGTTGGCTTCGCCATCGGTTGCGAAGGGCAATAGCTACCGCTCTTTTAGCTTTATTTTGTCCTACGATAAATTTTTCAAGTTCTGCTACTATCTCCTTTGGTGTTAAAGATGCAACAAACGCATCGTGCGAAATTTGTTCTTTAAGAGATGTGTTAGTGAATGTATCCATAATCTATAATTCTTCTATAGTAAGATTTGAGTTTGTGTAAACGCAGACCGACTGGGCGATATCCATAGACTCTTCAACAATTTCACGAGCATTGAGCTGAGAATGTTTGAGTAGCGCTTTAGCAGCTGATTGAGCAAACATACCCCCAGAACCGATAGC
>JAPYPK010000145.1 GCA_029937655.1 Nitrospinaceae bacterium | reverse complement strand
AGTAGGAGTCCCAATTGGTCTATATTATGCTAGTTAAGCAAAAGAGACAAGATGGGGGTTCGGCTGGATGGGCGTTTAAGGACAAACGGGGCCACGGCCCGATTGAAGATTTCGTTCCTATTGACCTAGGATTAGAAATCAATTGGTTGATTGTGTTTTTTGAGCATAAAATTAATTTCTGTTACTCATTGGGAAGGCAAAGTAAAGAAAAAGGTCGACCCCGCTCCCTTGTTGCTATAGGCCCCAACTCTTCCAGAGTGAAGATGGACAAGCTTTTTAACAATGGCCAAGCCTAATCCTGTCGACTTTTCCCCTCCTGTTGGTTTGGCACTCAAAACTTGAAATTCTTTAAACAATAATTTTTGGTCTTCCTCGGAAAGTCCAGGCCCTTCATCACAAACCGAAAAGCGGATATCATTTTCTACGCACTCGGTGGCGATAATAATCTCCGTATTTGAAGGAGAAAACTTTATCGCATTCCCTATAAAATTTCCCATCACTTGAATAATGGCATTATGGTCATAAGACAGAGGAGGAATATCTGCTAAAGAAAGGGTAAGCTTAATACTTTTTTTTTCAGCCAAAAGTTGGTTTAACTCTACTTGCTGTTTTGCTGTTAAATTTAAATCTTGGACTTTTCTGTCCAGATCAATTTTCCCACTTTCAATCTTTGAGACATCCAATAAATTATCTAAAAGAGCACTCATGAATTTGCTGGCATTATAAATTTTCTCTAAAAGATCCTTTTGTTTTGCATTAATATCGCCAACAGATGCATCTTTTATTACTTCGCTGAAGGACTGGATTATAAAAAGCGGGTTCCGTAAATCGTGAGATGCAATACCCAAGAACTTGTTTTTGAGGTCATTTATTTTTTTAAGGTTTTCATTATTATTGCGTATTTGCTCCTCCCTTTGACGGGATAGAATTCCCTCAGCCAATAACCCTCCAATAGATATTAAAATTTCCTGACTGCGCACGTACCACGGAGGATTCTCATCGGTATAAAGAAATAACACGCCAACCATCCTCCCTTGGCTTTGTAATGGGATAATATAGTGTCCGTGGGCAGTCATTCCCTTAAATTTGTTTTCATGCCGGTTGTCGGTGAAACAACTTTTACTTATTATCATTTCTCCGGATGCAGCAACTCTTCCGCATAAGCAATTTCCATAAGGGATTTCCTTTTCTTTTTCTAAAAACTCTTCGCTAAATTTCCCGATTGTAGAAAAAAGGCGGAGAACTCTCTTTTCCTCATCTGCTAAAAAAATTCCTGCTTTATGCTCAACTTTCAACTCCTCAAAATGAGTCAACCTTGTCATTACCTTCGTCAACATTTCTTTTAATTCACCAGTTTCATGAAGAATTTTGGAAATTTCATGAAGGATCTTATATTCTTCTTTCCTTAGGCGAATTTCTTCCTCGGCAGAATCAATCCGACTTAAATTTTTTTCGATTTCCCCATCGGTTACCATTTCTCGTGTCTCCTAATTTTCCCAGCATTGAGCTTTAAGAATCGTTATGGCTCATGATAAATTACAAATACGCAACCCTCCGGCGAAACCCGCTGGACTTATGTTAGCAGTGTTAGAATACGGCTGAATTCCTATAAGAAGTCTCGATAGCAAAACCCTAAAACTAGAAGTGTAGGCTCAGGCGTTCCACTATTTTGAGTACCTTTTACTTTCTAAAAGGGGCAATAACACATCTCACTCCTACATCTTATTTTATATCGGTACAGCGTACTACCACAAGACTGGCATGAGCCATGCCATCACCATAACTCCATAAAAAAAAGGGAAAATCACAAGGATCCTCCCTTTTTAGATAACCTTAAACAAACATGCGCTTGAGTATTTTAAGTTTTTCGGTTTACTCAGGAGGTAATCAGGTTTCAACTCCCTTTTTAGAAGCTATTGCATTCTTAACCGTTTCAAGAAATTTCCCCTTTTCAACCGGCTTAGTGAGGTAGCCAAAGCAGCCCTTGCTAATCAGATCTGCTGCCATTTCAGCATCCGGGAATCCGGTAATTACAACGATTGGGATTCCCTTAGCTTCCCTGCGGAGATACTCAATACACCCCAACCCATCTACGTTCGGCATATGAAGATCGCACAGAATTAGAGATAAATTAAAAATATTGTTTCCAGCAGCTTTTATGCCTTGTTCCCCATCTTCAGCTTCCAGAATCTCATATTCTCCTTCCCCCAGAAACAACTTAAAAGATTCCCTTACATCTTTCTCATCATCTATAATTAAAACTTTATAACCCATTCCCCCCCCTATAACATGTATTTATAATGCACATTGCTTGGCAGAAATACCATACAGAGGTTAATAATTCGGGGAAATTTTGTCAACATAAATATTGTTCTCAAATCAATTGTTGTTAATCTAAATTATTTAATGGTAAATAAGCATGTCTGATTTGCGACCATAGCATATTAGTGCTGATCATTCTCTAATCAGAAGGTAATAAATTTCAATAGAATATATTATAGTTTGAAGTTTAATTTCCCAAAAACCGGTTTTTTATGAAGAAACATATTGAAGATATCTTAAGGTGTTTTCCGGAAATCATCGTTGTTTTCGATGAAAACTGTAAGATTAGATTTGTAAATAAAGCCTTCGAAAGGATCTTTGGTAAGTCCCAGGAAAGTGTGCTCGAAAAACTGATTGGAGAGTGCCATTTGCCATTTCCTGAGCAGATTGCGTTCTTAGAAAAACAGCTCCTAAAATATTCACAAGTTGAGTTGAAAGATTCATGCAAATGGGGTGAGCTTCCAGCAGTTACATTTCAGGTCTTTCCAGATTCTGCCCTATTAAAAAACATATACAACCAAGTGGATTCATTAAGTACCGTCCACCTGGATCACCTTAGTTTCTCCTACAGATTTTTTAAAGCGACTGGAGATAAAGGTATTGAGCCCTGGATTGGTCTTTTGTTGAGAGAAACCACGAACGAAAATTTTCTTCGAGATCAGTTAGTCGTTGCCGAAAAAATAGCTGGGTTGAGTTCTTTTGCAAGTGGCATCGCTCACGAACTAAACAATCCCTTGCAGTCAATCATAGCATTTGCTGATGCTATCACCAATGAAAGTGAGCTTCCCAAATCAAAGGAATATGCACGGAAGATTTTGGACGGAGCAAACAATATGAAGTTAAAAATTTTAGACACCATAGGTTCTATTCGATCTCTGGCACATGCGGCACCTGAAGATGTAAATGTTATAGACATATTGAATTCGAGTATAGAAACGGCTCTGGCAGAATTTGGGGCGACAGAAATTGATGTTATAAAGAATTTTGAGGTTTCTCAAAAAATAAAAGCTTGCCCAAATGAAATTCGTCAAATTTTTAATGTCTTGGTTAGTAATGCCATAGGGGTTATGGATGGGAAAGGGCAGTTGAATATTTCCTCTGTGCGGGCTTCTAGCGGTAACACGATTCTGCAAATTCAAGACACCGGCCCGGGTATTCCTAGAGAATGTATCACGCGAGTTTTTGACCCGTTTTTTACAACCAAAGGCTCCGTAGGGACCGGACTGGGGTTAAACATAGTGTACCGGTTGGTAGAAAAAAACGGAGGTCGCATTGATGTATTTTCTCCACCCGATGAAGGCACCACTTTTATTATTACCCTTCCCGCAGAATAAAATGATAAGTTTGCCTTACCGATGG
>JAPYPK010000144.1 GCA_029937655.1 Nitrospinaceae bacterium | reverse complement strand
TGCATTGATTGCCAGCGAACCCATTCTAATCCCTCCCATTCGAAGACTTGTTAAAAGATCCAGCGACGGGATAAAGAATATTCCACGAGAAACCGGTGGGTGAGGCACTTCGTCAGCATAATCTGATAGCTTCTCTGGATTATTACTAAATGTGTTGGTGTATACACCTGACTGTGAGTCCACTCGATATGGAAATTTATGCTGTGGAAGATCACAAGAGCAATTACCATCCGAATTAAATTTCTGGGTTAACACAAAGCTGCTTTGCACCGTATCTAGGTTCCCGGAACTATCGAGCAGAACTTTTTCTTTTTCACTAGCAATATCAGAATGAGTGCCGCCCTCTAAAATCAGTTCTTCAATAAGATTACCACTCGGCCCAAACAGTTCTTTGACTTTATCGGCAAGAATTCGGTTAAATGCTTCTTTTTCAGAAGAAAAACAAAAAAACATGTCGCCCTCAGTGGCTGGTACTTCTACACCGCCTATCTCTGTTTCATCCAGGGAGCGGAAACCACCGCGAACAGGAGCATCGGGCGTAATCAAAATCCATACCATGGGACCAAAACCGACCACCGCACTAACTTCACTTCCCTTCGTCTTTTTTTTGGGCCGGTCGTTAAAAAATTCGGCCTCTAACCCACATGCCATGCCAGGAGTCTGCGCCCCAATTCGAACTACATTCATGGCAATGAGTGGCAAACTGTCAAAATTATATATTTGTACCAGCGTGTGTTTTTTTGGAGGTATTAAAACGCCATGTTGAGCTTGCAATGGGAGTTCCTTTAGATAGGGATATCAAAAAACCAGGAAGCTAAAAAAAAATCTCGGCAAGAACCGTTCTTACACCTTTAAATATTGATCGATAACAGCTTCTCCAAGATTTTCCATTTTATCAGCCGCAACATTTCGTCCCTTGTCCAGAATATAAAACTGTTGGGCAACACGGCGCGCAAAGGGGAGTTTTTGCTCGACGAGAAGTATGGTCATACCTCTTTCTTGATTGAGGCGAATAATAATATCCCCTATCTCATGAACGATATTTGGCTGAATACCTTCCGTCGGTTCATCTAGAATCAACAACTTTGGGTCAATCGACAATGCTCTTCCAATTGCCAATTGCTGTTGTTGACCCCCGGAGAGGTCTCCTCCACGCCGACGAAGCATCTGTTTTAATACAGGAAAAATTTCAAATATGAATTCAGGGATTTCACGCAACCCATCACCGCGAGCGAGAAGTCCTACTTTAAGGTTTTCCTCCACACTAAGCTGAGTAAAAATTTCTCTCCCCTGAGGAACATAACCAATGCCTCTATATGCCCTGGTTTCCGGAGGTTTTTTAGTCAGGTCCTGACCATCATATATAATGGAAGCAGATGACGTTGGCAATAAACCCATAATAGATTTCAGGAGGGTCGTCTTACCGACTCCATTTCTTCCCATCAAACAGGTGCAGGATCCGGCCAAAACATTCAAGTCCACATCCCAAAGCGTGTGACTTTCTCCATAAAACTGGTTTAACTTCTCAACCTTTAACAAAACATCAACTCCCCAAGTAAACTTCAACTACCTTCGGATCATTTTGCACGTCTTCCATGGTTCCCTCTGCCAGCACGCGCCCCTCATGCAAAACCGTAACCCTGTTTGCTATAGAGCGAATAAAATCCATTTCATGTTCAACCACGACCACGGAATGTTTTCCAGCCAAGGAACTTAAAAGTTCCGCCGTCTGTTCGGTTTCTTGATGCGTCATCCCTGCAACGGGTTCATCGATTAATAGTAACCTTGGGTCTTGCACCAATAACATTCCTATTTCCAGCCATTGGGTTTGACCGTGGGCCAGCAAACCCGCACGAATGTTTTTTTGTTCAACTAAGCCGACGGTCTCCAAAGCACCTTCAATCGTTTCTTTTTGGTCGGCATTTAAACGTTTTAATAGCGATGTCCAAATATCTTTATCCGCATGGAGCGCTAATTCTAAATTCTCATACACTGTATGGTTTTTAAAAACGGTCGGCTTCTGAAACTTTCTTCCAATACCAGCATGTGCAATTTCATACTCCGTCATCATGGTTAAATCCAGAGACTGTCCAAAGAAAATGGTCCCCTCATCCGGGCGTGTTTTCCCAGTGATCACATCCATCATGGTAGTTTTCCCGGCGCCGTTGGGCCCTATAATGCAACGCAGCTCCCCATCGTCAATATACAAATTCAGACCATCGAGCGCCTTGAATCCATCAAAGCTAACCGTGACATTCTCAACGTACAAGATACAACCATGCCTTGTATCAACCGAACTCTCTTCCGCCTGATTTTTTTCACTAGTCATTTATTACTTCCCTATCCTTATTCTTTGAAGTAAATCGATCAAAAATACCAATAAATCCTTTAGGTAAAAATAAAGTTACCACTATGAAAAGAATCCCTAAAAAATAAAGCCAATAGTCTGGAGCAGCAACGGTAAACCAGCTTTTTGCTACATTGACCAGCCCTGCCCCAAGGAGCGCCCCAACTAATGTTCCCCGACCACCAACGGCTACCCAGATAGCCATCTCAATCGAATTTGCAGGTTGCATTTCACTTGGGTTGATAATACCCACTTGTGGAACATAGAGTGCGCCAGCCAAACCACACAAAAATGCAGAGAACGTCCAAATAAAAAGTTTGTAATGTAAAGTATTGTAGCCCGAAAACATAACTCGATTTTCAACATCTCGAATTGCGGTAAGAACCCGACCTAACTTTGACTTCACGATATAACGAGAAATGACATAACTCAAAAATAACACCAAAGCCGTAATCACAAATAATCCCATTTTGGTGGATGGGTCCTGCAGTGAATACCCTAAAATTCTCTTGAAATCGGTAAGCCCATTATTACCCCCAAAACCTGTATTGTTTCGGAAAAATAAAAGCATCAAGGCGTAAGTCATCGCCTGGGTGATGATTGCGAAATAAACTCCCTTAATACGGGAACGAAAAGCAAAGTAACCAAAAACAAAAGCAAACAACCCGGGCAACAAGAAAACAATCAATAAAGCAAAAGAAAAATAATCAAAGCCATACCAGTACCAGGGAAGTTCCTTCCAATCCAGGAACACCATAAAGTCAGGCAGGTCACTTTTGTAAACTCCTTCTTTACCGATACTCCGCATCAAGTACATACCCATGGCATAGCCGCCCATTGAAAAAAATACGCCATGCCCTAAACTTAAAATGCCAGCATACCCCCATATCAAGTCAACCGCCAAAGCTACCATGGCGTAACATAAATATTTCCCAAGAAGCGGGAACATGTAATCCGGAATATGAAAAAAAGATTCTTCAGGTAAAAATATATTTAAAACGGGGAATAAAATTATTGCAGCGAACAATAATCCAAAGGTAAACAACCAACCTCGAAATGAATGTAATGCTGCGATTTGTTTTATCATCTGATGGACGCTCAGTTATCGACGGACCGCCCCTTAAGGGCAAATAAACCTTGCGGTCGTTTTTGAATTAAAACGATAATAAGAACCAGAACAATTATTTTTCCCAGCACCGCCCCAGAAAGAGGCTCTAAAAATTTATTAATCACCCCAATTCCAAGGGCACCTGCTACGGTACCTGCAATTTTACCCACACCACCTAAAACAACGACCATAAAAGAGTCAACGATATACATTCGTCCCAGTTCTGGTCC
>JAPYPK010000143.1 GCA_029937655.1 Nitrospinaceae bacterium | reverse complement strand
TTTAAATTTTCAAACCTAGAAATTGAGACACTAGAGAGAACCTTAACCGAAGAATCGGCTAAGAAGAAAAATTAGGAATGAGAATAAAATAGTTGATTGATCAACTGATTGATTGGGCTATGGGATGGCACAACTTCATAACAGAGTTAATGGTTTTTTTAGTTTTAAGGATGCTTGAATTTTATTAATTAAAATAACCTGATGGAGTCAAAACATCACAAGCAGTTTGTTGTTTTTTAAAAGGTAGAGTTGGCTGTAAGCTCTGAGGGGTTATTTTGTCGACTGGGAAGGTTGTCTTGTGAAAAAATTTCAAAAAAACCTTTTGAGTCATCTGAGTTCGTTAGACTTCCCGTTTCTGGGTTAATCTTGGCGAATACGGTTTCAGGTGTGACTGGAAAATTGTGGATAGGTGTATTGACTAAGGCATTTTTCATGTACTCTAACCATATAGGGATTGCAGTACGAGAACCTGTTTCGTTTTTCCCTAAAGGCTCTACATCATCTTTCCCCACCCAAACCCCTGTTAGTAATTTTGGGGTGAATCCTATAAACCAGGCATCTATGTAGTTGTTTGTTGTTCCTGTTTTTCCTGCAGTAGGCCGCCCAAGAGAACGAACTTTTTTAGCTGTTCCCTCCTGAACAACACTTTGTAGAAGACTGGTGACAATCTGAGCTATTCCGCTAGTGAGAGGTTGGGTTTTTCTTTGGTTTTCTTTGAATAAAATTTCTCCATTCCGGTTTTTTATATAGCGGATGCCTTTGGATTCTACTCTTATGCCATGATTGGCAAAGGCAGAGTATGCTGAAACTAGTTCATGTAGTGTGACACCAGATGAACCCAGGCCAATCGAAAGGTTATTTTCTAGGCGACTCTTTATTCCAAGATTTTTTGCCATTTGAATGACTGAACGTGTGCCAATTTTTTGAAGTAGTTTCACTGTTACGATGTTTCTAGAATGCGCTAGGGCTTTACGTAAAGGTGTTGGCCCGTAAAACTTTTTCTCAAAGTTGACCGGTTTCCATTTATCGAAAGAGTGATCTTTTTCTTTAAATATAATGGGAGAATCTATAATGATGCTGGCAGGGGAAAACCCTTTGCTAATGGCCGTGGCATAAACAATAGGTTTAAATACAGATCCAGGTTGTCGAACTGCCTGTACCGCACGATTAAATTGGCTTTTAGAGAAATCGTAGCCACCGATCATGGCTTTGATATGTCCAGTATCGGGTTCTATGCTGATTAGTGCAGACTCTACCTCTGGTTCTTGCTCCAAAGATAACGACCAGGATGATCCTGATTCATGAACACCCAGTACCTTGACCAAGATTTTATCACCAGGGTGGAGAGTTTTATCAACTCGATTAATGCGGGCCCAGCGGCCATCTATCTTGACGTTAGGCTCTCTTGCCCAATTCATATCTTTTAGTTCGATGATCCCTTCACCTTGGCCAATCAAAACAGTTAGGTATTCTCTTTCTACTGATTTCACTAATCCCTTGATTATTATCCCGGCCTTTGGAAGTACCCCTTCTTTAAAATTATTTATATCGCGTAGATTTTCTTGTAATACGGTTTCTGGTAGAGAAATATCCATTGTTCCCAATGGACCTCGGTAACCATAGCGCTTATCAGCAATATGTAAATTCTTTACCGTTGCATTTTTGGCGATGATCTGCTTTTCAATGTTTAGCGTTGTATAAACTTTTAGCCCACTTTTATAGACTTTGTTACGACCATACATAACCATCAATTGTTGGCGTATGTATTCGACGAAATAGGGGGCCTTGTTAAGCATGTTTGTGATTTTTCCAAGCTTGAATTGCTTCTTCATCGCTTGTTGAGCTTCGTTACGTTTGACAAAGCCCTCTTGAGCCATGCGACGTATAACGTGATTGCGTCTTGAGCGCGCGCGCTTTGGGTTGCGATAGGGAGAATAGTTGTTTGGTGATTTTGGGAGTCCGGCAATGAGAGCAACTTCATCAAGCGTAAGGTTTTCTACATTTTTCCCAAAATATGTGCGTGCCGCAGCTTCGACCCCATAACTCCCATGACCATAATAAATCTGGTTTAAATACATTTCTAGAATTTCATCTTTTGTAAAGACCAGCTCCATTCGGATAGATAAAATAGCTTCCTTGATTTTTCTTATAAGTGATCGTTCGCGAGAAAGAAAAAGTGTTTTGGATAGCTGCTGGGTTATTGTGCTTCCGCCTTCTACAACACGACCTGCCTTCATATTGGTAAGAAAGGCACGAAAAATGGCTCTTGGGTCGATTCCCATATGGCGATAAAAGTTTGCATCTTCGACCGCAAGTGCAGCTTGTTTTAACTGGACTGGAATTTTGCTTAGTGGAACCAGTATTCTTTTTTCAAGATAAAGTTCGGCGATCAATTCATCTTGGTCAGAATACATGAGGGTTACGGTGCTTGGTTCGAAATTTTTCAACTTTCTTACATCAGGTAATTGATCTGTAAACGTGTAGTAAATTGCAAGTGTTCCAATAAACCCAATAAGCAAGATAGATATAAAAACAGAGAATACGGCCATAGATAACCACTTTAAAAAACCGCCTCCCCCCTCTTTTTTTTGTTTCTTTTTTTTCTTAGATATTTTTTCTTTTTTATTTTTTTGCATTACTTGATTTTTGGGAGTGTTTGGCTTTCCTCTAGTTCGATAAGCTCTACCCAGGTGGTTATGTTTTTGGCAATGGGATTGATGTTATTTCGGATTATATTAAACCGGTTCAAACTTTCTAGAGTCTCTGGTTTTCGATCCAATATCTTTTTGTTGATGCGCTCTTTGTCGTCTTTCGACCAACATAAACATTTTTCTTTAATCCAAGAGGCCATTTTATTGTCGCTTAGGTTTTGAGTTTGGTAAGCAAACTCCTTGTGGTTAGTATTCAAAAAATCCAAGATGATTGTATCAAGAGGGCATGGAAAAATATATTCGCCGAGTGTGTTTGAATTGTATGCCCTTGCTTTATCTATCATGCGACATACCATCAAAAGGCCCGTCATTTTTATTTTAGGGCTTCTGGGAACTGATTCAACGAGATTCATGTGAAGTGGATTTTTTCTGCAGGGACACCAGCTACCAATGTATCCAAAATAGTATGTGAGGTTTTAGTCTAGGCGAACACGGCTAAGTTTTTTTAAGTTTGGTGAAGACTTTATTGCTTTTGCGCCTTCTGATCCAATATGATTTCTGAATAAATCAAGGGTGGTAATGTTTGAAAGGACTTCTGACTTCGCAAGATGTTTGGCACCTTCTTCTCCTATTTCATTAAACTTTAAAACAAGTTGATCAAGATTTGACCAATTTTTTGACAGAGAAATTAGTTTTGCACCTTCAGCTGTGATCTTGTTTGACTTTAAATTTAATGTTTTTAGTCGTGAAAGATAGGGCGAATCGCATAGGGCAGCAACACCTTTATCGCTGATTTCGTTATCACCTAGGATCAAATTTGTGGTCTGCGATAACGCTTCAAGATTAGAAAGCCTTATGGCACCATCATCATACAATTTCCTGTTTTCTAGATCGAGCGAACCATTTCCATCTAAGTTGTCTCGAACTAACTTCTCAATATCTACTATTGATTTATCATTCATTAAATAATTTTTTATAAAATATTCAACGCGTTTAAGGCTAATTCTGACCAACTTCTCTAAAGTTTCTATAGTAAACCTTCTTTGAAATAGGGTCAATTTTTACTCCAATGTGGTT
>JAPYPK010000142.1 GCA_029937655.1 Nitrospinaceae bacterium | reverse complement strand
GGGAACCCTCCCTACGAAAAGATGCATGAAATTTCAAACATCACTTTTAAACATTGGTTAGAGCAATCAAATGTTTTATTCATAATTGGTGGAAAAGCTAACAATACAGATATTTATGAAACTCTTCGGGCCATAGGTGATGGCCTTAGATCCTATTTCCAAAAAAATGGAGCAAAACCTTTGTTTGTTGTTGTCGGGCGAGGTGGGCCTAACCTGATAAGAGGGATGGCTTATTTACGTGATATTTTAGAGTCATTAGGAATCCCTTACCGATTTTTTGGCCACGATAGCGCAATGTCTGAGGTGATCAACTATGCCATGGCTATCAATAAATGGATGATGGATGGCGGTAAAAAAGAAATTGCGACCAAAATGAATAATAAATAATTTAATTAATTTCTATTTAAAAGCAGAATCGGAGGATGTGAAAAATGCATAAGCAAGGTGTGGGAGAGTTCCCCTACTATGTTGGTATCAATTCGCTAAGTGAGCTGGCTACCAAGGATGACCGAGTGGTGGTTCTTAATATATTGGGAAAGGAAAGTTCTGGAGTTACCCCAGTTAGCAACGACTATTCAGGTGGAAATATTGTATTTGGCACTGGACCAGGTAAGTCCGGGAAGTTTCTCGCTACCAAGAATGGTAAAATTCCAGTTTATAATTCCATTAAAGAGGGAATGGCTGCTGGGCATAAGTTTAATACGGTGGTTATATACTTACCTCCCGCAGGTGTGAAAGATGGGATCGCTGAAGCAGTAAGGGATAACCCCGACCTTAAAAAAGCTATTATCCTTACAGAAAAAGTTGCGGTTAAAGATTCCCGTATCATGCGGGCGATTTGCCAGACGAATGGCGTGGATCTTTTTGGAGGAAATTGTTTGGGTCTTGCTGATTCATGGAACCATGTTCGCCTTGGTGGAGCCTTGGGTGGTAATGCTCCCGAAGAATCATTGATAAAAGGTTCGATAGCACTTTTCTCTAATTCTGGAAATTTTACTACAACCATTGCAGTTTACCTTGCAACAGCAGGATGGGGGACTACAACTTCCGTATCGAGCGGCAAGGACGTTTATATTCAATATGGGCCTAAGGAATTTCTTTATGCGTTGGACCGAGACGACCGTTCGCAGGCGGCCGTTATGTATAGTGAGCCAGGGGGATATTACGAGAAAGATATTAGAACGGACAAGCCAATAGTTGCTTGTGTGGTTGGCAGGTGGAAGGCAAAGTTGAGTAAAGCATGCGGGCATGCAGGGTCACTTGCAGGTTCTGGTGATGACGCCCTTGCGAAGGAAAAGTGGTTTATGGAGTATTTTGGTGTAGATGGTATTTATACGCCAGAAAATCCAATTGCTTCCAAAAAAGGAGCCCTTGTAACTAACATAGCTTATATTCCAGAAGCATTAACGGCTGTTATGAAGTTAAATGGCAAAGATCCTGATTTTGCTTCAAAGGGTAGTCTTTCTCTCAAGAGTTGGTTTGGTAACAATCAGGGGCTGAACCTTCCAGAAGAATTGGATGTGCCAGTTGTTGAGGCCATCTCTCCCTACAATGAACAGATTGCTGCTCTTGATAAACAGGTGGGTGCACAATACCGCAGAGAAACACTCAAGGACACGAGTGGCGCTTCGATGATGGATCCGAAAACACAGGTTTCGAAAATCCATCAAACTTCCATTCTTGATGCATCTACAAAATCGTTTGAAGCTAATCTAGTCTTTGCTCTTTGTCGCGAGTACCCAAATGAGTATGGCGAAAAAATTGCGAATATTGCACTCAATACTTATGTCAACCAGTGTGGTCAAGCTACCATAGCTGCAGCTGAAGCGTCACGTGAAAATGGAAACTCTCCGAATACCGTTGTCTCTGGGGCTGTTGCCATCGTCGGAAAAAAAATGGCTGAACCAGCAATGGATGCAGCGAAAGCATTATTAAGTTTATTTCAATTTTCCAAGTTTAGTGACCCGACTGGTAATTACGACTATAAGGAAGAATTAAATTCCGCCAAATCACATAAGGATGCTCTACTAGCTGCTGATGATGATACTTGTGCTGATAAGATGGCCATCTATCTTGCTCAGGATGCACAATCGATCTTTATCAAGTTTTTACTGGATTTTGCAAAGCAAGAGGGGGGCAAGCCTTCTACAGATGCTATGATTGCTGCTATCTGGACAACGCTTGGCTGGGGTGGACTTAAATCCAAGAAGATTACCAAAGGTACCATCACTCGGCTCCCATGGTATTCACGCATTTACAGCACCATAGTAGGAGTTGTTGCTTCTGCTGATAAGCATTGCGAAGATAGCTTCTGTGGAGTTAAGTTAGAGGAATTGATCCCTAATTTTTCTTTTACTCGAACTGCGTTTCTTTCTCTCATGGGGCGCGAGCCGACCGATGATGAATTATTTGAGTTCCAAGTTCTTCTTGGGTTGATCATAACCAATGGACCTGGCACTATCTCTGCTCAGGGTTCTAAAGGGGCTGTGAGCGCAGATGGACCTGAAATGCCAGATCGTGTGCAGGTCAACAAGGCGTTTATTGGATTTCTCACGCATACTGGGTTTGCACATGGTGGTAACGGTTATGAGGCAGCAGCATTCTTGATCGAACAATTCAAAAACACAAGCCTCAAATCCGCGGATGATAAGAATCACGGACTTGATCTCGATGCTATGGCTCTTGAGTACTCAAATAAATACAAAAGTTATAAAGCTGAGCAAAAAGCTATTGGTAATTTAGAGTACGCCAAGGTCCCATGTATCAATCATCCTATATTCAAAGGAAAGGATGTTAATTTTGACCCGAGAGAAGAATTTGTTCGCAAACTATTTGAGGAAAAAGGGATCAATAATGTCTTTCTTGATTATTATCACTCGATCGTGAACTCAATGTTTAAAACCAAGGTTAGTAAAAACGTATACTGTGTAAATATCGATGCGGTCATTGCGGTCATTTTACTCAAGATGGTTTGGGGTGAATACAAAGCAGGAAATCTCGCCGAAGCGGATATCGAAACCTCAAGTTTTGCAACGTTTTTGTTTGGTCGCATGATTGGTTGTGCTGCTGAGATTGACGACCATACTTTTCGTGGTAAAAACATGGATACTCGTACACCTGCAAGTAAGTGTTCCTACGTCGGTTGATCTTAGTTTAACAAGTTAGTCCCCTTCCCAGCTTTGGGAAGGGTTTTTTTTATTCTTTACTTCAGTTATACCTTTTTGCTTCAAAACGATACATCTAAGGATATGAGTTTTTTTTGGATAGCGGCTTTTTTTAGGAAAATGTCGATTTATTTTTTAATGGTGCCGACACCCTTTAGATCCGGTAAGAGCATACCCTGCGCAACGCGTAGCAAGCCTAATTACTCTAGTGGCTAATAAACTCGAACTACACTGTTGGGTTAGGACTGGATTGCCACATGTCGGTCGTAAATATAATCTGCGATTGTGTCAAGAGATTTGATGTATTCAGGTTGGGGGAAAGTAACGGTTCTGATGGATGATTTTGCTTGTTCAATATAGTTGCGCGCGAGTTCTAGGGTGTACTCGATAGACTTGGCTTCGCGCATTCGTTCCAGAACATAATCAAAATCTTCATGTGTGAGGTTTTCATTTTTAACGAAGCCTTCAATTGTTTTTTTAAGAGAAGCTTTGGAATTCTCATACAAATGAAGTAGGGGTAGTGTTACGTGTCCTTCTTGAAAATCATTTCCTGGTGGTTTGCCTAG
>JAPYPK010000017.1 GCA_029937655.1 Nitrospinaceae bacterium | reverse complement strand
AAATATAACTAGTGTGCTAACGCACAAATTACAAACGAAAAGAGGGTACAGTTATATTAATCATGATTGCCTCCTTTCTGTTTATTAAGAGAGTTAATCTAAAAATTTATTCCATTATTACACTGACCAAAGGCATGGAAAATATTTCATTAATTTAACAAGGAATTTTTTAAAGATGGGTCCAAAGTCTTAGAAGGGAGGGTCAATATCCACACGGAGTTTGTCGAAGTTGTCGGTCAAAAACTGGTTGAATTTCTAAATCATAGGGAGAGACTATTGAAAAAATTTTTAAATAGTAGCGTTTGTTATCTATATTTTTGCAGTACTTACTTCATGCCTTTTTATTAGTTTTATTAGGTGGGAATATTAGTGCCAGCAGGCGCGGACTGAGGTTTGGGCTGAGTCATAATTTTTTCTTTTTCAACCCTATCCCGATTTTCACACGAAAGAATAATATGATAACCTAACTTAGTTTTAATAGGTTCTGGAATAGAATATTTTTCTGATTGCGTTATCACATCAATCAATTCTGAGGTAACTATTTCTTCTTTCTTCATTTCCATACCACCGAATGTTGCCGCTGGTTGAATATTCATACCTTTACAGACCCAATCCAAATCTCCCCCAAGAGCCTTAGTTGAACAAGTGCTATATTTTTTGGCGATCCGGATGAAATAATTTTCCAACTTGGCTTGATCATGGAAAGGCTTGTCGGGATCATCAATAGGCTCAGAGGCAAGTTCCTTTTGAAAATCAATAAGGGCCTGACGAAATATATTAGCGGATTCAAGAGTAGAAACTCTGATATGTCGCGCACGATACTCTTGGGGCTTATCTGTTATTTTAACAAGCTTTTTAGGAACAAAAGCCTTTCTTAGTTTTGGTTTTGGTTTTGGTTTTGGTTTGGTTTCTGTATCTGCGCTAACCTTAGGTTCCTTGGCAGTTTTATCCCGTTGGTAGAGTGTCTGATCTGCTTCCCGTGGTTGTTCAGAATTTGACATAGTCCTTAATTAAACTCCAAAATTAATTTAGTAATATAACAGTTTTATTCAAAGAGAGACTCTAGATAACATATCACTCCTTGGTCTACATTGCTTGAAATTACCCGGTGAGCTGAAGATTTAACTTCAGGAATCGCGTTTTCGACGGCAATCGAATACCCTGCGACCTTAAACATATCTAGATCATTCAGATAGTCACCAAAAACTACGGTATTTGAAAGTGGAATATCAAGATGCAGGGTCATTTGTTTTAACATCTTTCCTTTACTTGCTTTTTGGTGAAAGCTTTGCAACCAATGAAATTTAGGATTGGATACATCGCGCGCAAAATAAATATTTAGTTCACCTGCATATAATGAGTTCAGTTCAGCATAAACCGGTTCAAGAACCTCACTAGTGTCAATTAAAAGAAATCCTGATATTCGCTCATTTTCAGAAAAAACAAACTCGTCTACTTTTCGAGCCCTTTTTTCAGAAGATATAATATCAACATAAGACTGCGCTCCAAGATTATTGACTCCTTTATAGTAGGCAAAGTGCTCTTCTCCATAGGTATAGATGAAAGGATTAACATTATACGCCTCGACTATAGAAACCACCTTCCTGATAATATCCAACGATATAAAGTCCGAAAAAAAGATATTCTCCCCTGTATGAAGTTCTGTTAGATACACCCCATTAAACAAGATAACGGGATGTTTAATATTGAGGCCTTTTAGCAGAGGATAAGCCGAATCATAATTCCTGGCCGTTGCTATGGTAAAATTAAGGCCTTTGTCAATAAGCTTATTTATTCTTTGCACTGAATTTTCAGGTAATTGTCCGTTACCATCTAGGAGAGTACCGTCAAGGTCGGAAACATAGAGAAATTTTTCGGGATTGGTCGTAAAATCCATATTAAAATACAAAGATTTTTTTTAAATCACTACACACGCTATATTGGATTGTTTCGGAAAAAATATTTTTATGCTGTAATAAAATCATATAAATTAGTACTCACAAAGTCATACTCTGAAGACAGAGTTACATTTTAAAAGCATTGCCATGAAATTTCATAAGCATATCTCAGTAATATGGACAGTACTCAAAGTAAGCAATTAATGCCAAGAGAATATTCTAGAATAACAAAATTTTTTAAATTTTATTTCATATTAACATGTATTTCACTATTCATTCCTGGTCCCACGCTTGCAAATACTTTTGATTTTTCTGATTGGGATGTACTTTTAAAAAAGTATGTCGAGCCTGGATTGATCGACGGGGTATCACTAAACACCGTTGATTATGGAAAGTTGCGACTAGACCCCGTTTTTCATAAATTAGACAACAAACTTAGGTTGTTTTCTCCTACAAAACTGAAAAATCATCAAGATAAATTGGCGTTTTGGATAAACGTCTATAACATTTTCGCAGTAAAAATTGTAACAGACAACTACCCATTGAAAAGCATCAAAGATGTTGGTGGCTTATTCAAGTCTGTGTGGAAAATAAAGGCGGGAACAGTTGGTGGTAAAAAATATACTTTAGACAAGATAGAGCATACAATTCTTCGTAAAATGGGGGACCCTCGGATCCACACCGCTATTGTTTGCGCTTCCATAAGTTGTCCCGACCTTTCCAAGAAGGCATACGAGTCAGAAAAACTCAACGAACAACTTGACATGCAAATGAGTATTTTTTTGGCTAACCCAAATAAAGGCATGAGAGTTGACAACAAACAACAACTCAAGAGAGTTTTGCTATCACCGATCTTTGATTGGTTCGCCGATGATTTTAAATCAAATGGTGGAGTTCGCAAATTTATCAAGCCTTATGTTCCGACAAGGTATAGACACACCCTTGAAAACATACGGTATCCAATATCATATATGGATTATAACTGGGCCATTAATGGCAGTTAAAACTAGCAAGTCTCCCACCTTGTTTTAATTTCTCAACCAAAGATAAAATATTTTTCAACTTGCGTGTTTCCGTAGAAATGTAGGGACGTCGAAATTTATAGATGAGTCAAGAGACTCTGGATTTTCGTCCTTAATTTCATTTGCCAAGTTTTTCAGGTGACGATACCCGCCATCCCCAACAGTCATAGGCATTATCGAATCTATGCTATCTTGTTTTTTCTTTGATGGAAAATTAACTGGTTTTTCTGCCTCAGCTTTCACTTCAAAACCTGTTGCAATTACAGTAACTCGCATCTGCCCTTCCATGTTTTCACTATTAACGGTACCAAAAATTATATTAGCATCCTCATGTGCATTTTCAGTGATAAGGGTTGCAGCTTCATCCACCTCGGCTAGAGTCATATCACTACCGCCAGTAATATTGATAAGTATTTGTCGAGCCCCATCTATATTGGCATCATCAAGAAGTGGACTGGAAATTGCTTTTTCAGCAGCCTCTATAGCTCTATTTTCTCCTGCTGCGCTTCCACTCCCCATAATTGCTTTACCCATATTACCCATTATTGTTTTTACGTCCGCAAAGTCTAAGTTAACTAATCCAGGGGTGACAATTAAATCCGAGATACTACCTACTGCTTGTTGCAAGACATCATCCACAATTCCAAATGCGTTAGTTAACGAAGTTTGCTTACCAACAAAGCTCAATAATTTTTGATTAGGAATTACGATAAGAGTGTCAATGGCCTCTTTTAGCTCCTTAATCCCAGCTTCGGCTTGAATCATTCGTCTTTTACCTTCAAACGAAAATGGTTTGGTAACAATACCCACCGTGAGCGCCCCCACATCACGAGCAATACGTGCAATGGTTGGCGCAGCACCGGTTCCTGTTCCTCCACCCATTCCAGCGGTTATAAAAACCATGTCAGATCCATCGAGCATATTACGAATGTGTTCTTCGCTTTCTTGAGCTGCAAGTTGGCCTGTTTCAGGACTGGCCCCAGCACCAAGACCACGCATTAGGCTACCTCCTAATTGAATCTGATCCTCGCATAGAGACGCCTCCAGGGATTGAATATCGGTATTCGCTACGATAAATTCTACTCCCATGGCCTGACCACGTAGCATTGAATTAACTGCATTGGTTCCTCCACCTCCCACACCAATAACTTTAATGGAAGCTGAATATTCATTTTTTGATTCAAATTCTATTAGACTCATTTTTTCCTCCAATCTATTAAAAGAATTCTTCGGCCCAGTCTTTCATTCGACTAAAAATTTTATCAAACAAGTGCCGTCCTTGTAGTTCATGGGTCATTCCTGCCTTTAAACTTTTCATGCCATATTGAATCAACCCGGTACTTGTTGCATACATCGGACTCCCTACAACATCCACTAATCCTCCTAGGTTAGTTGGAACTCCCACACGGACTGGGAGTTGAAAAATTTCTTCAGCCAGTTCTCCCATTCCTGGGAGGCTTGAAGCTCCACCAGTGAGAACAATTCCTGAAGAAACAATGTCACGAAATCCTGAAACGTTTATTTCATGGTTCAACATTTCAAACATTTCTCTTGCGCGTGCTTCTAAAATTTCACTTAAAATTTGTCGCGATACAGTACGAGTTTCTCTCCCCCCCACACTTGGAACTTCTATAGTTTCGTCTTCTGCCACCAAGGTTGAAAGGGCGCATCCATGCGCATGTTTTATCTTTTCTGCTTCTTGATTTGGGGTACGTAGTCCAATAGCAATATCGTTTGTCATTTGCGCACCAGCTATTGTCAGAACTGACGTATGCTTGATTGCTTCTTGAAAAAAAATTGCTAGGTCGGATGTCCCACCTCCGATATCTATCATAGCGACACCAAGTTCTTTTTCGTCTGAAGACAATACGGACTCACTTGAGGCCAACTGTTCCAAAACAATGTCTCGAACACCTAGTCCCGCTTTGTTAACACACCTAACGATATTTTGTGCAGAGGTTACGGCAGCGGTGACTATATGCACCTTGGCTTCTAAGCGTATTCCTGCCATACCTAGAGGGGTTTTGATTCCATCCTGGCTGTCTACAATATATTCTTGTGGCAGGACATGAATAACTTCCCTATCGAGAGGAATAGCAATCGCTTTTGCAGCATCTATTACTCGCTCAATATCCTTTTGCGTAATTTCTTTACTCTTAGCAGCAATGATACCGTGACTGTTCAAACTATTGATATGACCACCGGCTATCCCAACAAACACAGAGTCTATTTCACACCCTGCCATTAACTCTGCTTCCTCAACAGCGTTTTTGATTGATTCCACCGTCCCATCTATATTTACCACCACGCCTTTACGTAGCCCACGTGAAGGATGTTGGCCTAACCCGATGATATCCACTTGATTCTCGTGGCTAATTTCACCAATGATGCAGCAGATTTTAGTTGTTCCAATATCAAGACCTACTATGTACTCATTTTTCTTGGACATACGTCCTCTCCCTTTCCAGGTTTATGTCTTTTTATTTTTCCAGAACTCGCTCTTAACTTCATCACGGTGTTTTACAACAACTCTATTTTTAAAAGACAGATCGATGTAACTTAAATCCTTCTCATTTTTTTCTATCGCACCTAATGCCAGTACTAAATTTTCAAAACTTTCCCGTGCTATTTCTGGGCGCATGTGAACCTTGACATCTTGGGTATTTGTAGAAAATGTAATTCTATACCTACTGCTAATATGCACATTATCAATTGGATTTTTTTCAAACATGGATAACTGGTTGAGACTGCGCATCATTTTTAATCCACGAATAATTTCTTCGTCAGCCACATTACTTCCTATTTCAGGGTTTTTAATTTTCATACCCGTTATAGTGGGTAGTTTATTCACACCTCTTAAATCTATCCCAAGTAAAACTCCATAGTTATCCATTACGTAAACCCGTTCCATTTGAATTTTAGCAAAAGGAGTCCTTTCTTGAATTTCAACATAAACACCTTGAGGGAAAACTCTTCTTGCTGAAGCCGACTGTACCCATGGATGTTCAACTAGCCTTTTAGAAATTCCGTCAAGATCCAATTTAAAAATATTCTTTCCAATTATGGTTCCAATCCATGAGTTCAACTCTTCATTTGACAATCGTTTATGACCAACCATATTTATTTCATTAATATTAAAATGGGATGACTGAGTTATAAATCTATAGCTTGATACGATTCCATAGAAACATGCAACAACCAGAACTGTTTTTGCCAATCCACTTATTAAAGTTATAAAAATAGAACCTAAACCTAGGCTGGTTTCTTTCCATTTTGATTTTCTCGCAAAAAATCCATCTCTGTTTCGAGTCATACACTGATAAGATCCCTTTTGTTTCCAAACGTCGACTATTTTTTTTCCTTCTAATAAAGCTAAATCCACAACAGTATTTCACCCTTCATAATCAAGGTTGGCTGATTTTAAAATCTCAACTACCAAATCATCAAATTCCAATCCAGACTGTTTTGCCGCCATTGGTAAAAGACTTGTTGGCGTCAAACCAGGGACAGTGTTCATTTCAAGAACATACGGCACTCCCGCTGAATCCAGTATCACATCAACCCGAGGCATTCCATTTCCTCGCAAAGATCGATAGACCTGAACCGCTATATCTTTACAACGTTGAGTTTCTTCTATCCCAAGTTCAGCAGGACAGGAATATTTTGTTCTCCCAGTAGTATATTTAGATTCGTAATCGTAAAACCCTGACTTAGGGCGAATATGTACTATAGGCATAGCTTGTTCTCCATTCATTCCAATAGCTAGCAACTTACCTTCAATGAATTTCTCTACCATAATTTCTTTTGAATAAATGAAGGCTAACTCCAAAGCTGCTCCCCACTCTTTTTCTTCTCTCACAATACTGACACCGATACTTGAACCCTGATTCGAAGGCTTTACGACAACTGGAAAACCAAACGTACGCTCCTGTCTTCCCCCTTTCTCCCTATATAAAACCTGATAGTCAGCCGTGGGAACTTTATTAAATTTTAAAATTTCTTTAGACTTCACCTTGTCATAAGCTAACGCACTAGCTAAAACACCCGAACCCGTATAAGGTATTTTTGAGTATTCGAGTAATCCTTGAATTGAACCATCTTCTCCAAAAACCCCATGTAGAGCTATAAAAGCTATATCAATTTTATTTTTCTTTAGAGAAAAGGCAATATCGTTACTCACATCAATCCCTATTCCATTCAAACCTTTCCTTCCTAATGCCTCTAACACCGCATTACCGGAAGCAAGAGAAACCTCTCGTTCAGGAGACAAACCTCCCATCAAAACCCCAATAATTTTTTCTTCTAATTTCATCAAATGGTTGTCAATATAATTAAATAACTATAATTTCCTGTTCTAACTTGACACTGGTTTTTTCTTCAACCACAGTTTGAATATGCTTAATCAGTCTAATAACATCTTCTGCCAACGCACCTCCTTTATTTACTATAAAATTGGCATGCTTGATCGAAACGCTAGCCCCTCCTATTCGACAACCTTTTAACCCTGCCAATTCAATTAGACGCCCAGCTTTTTCACCATCCGGGTTTTTAAAAATCGAACCAGAATTTGGCATAGTCAATGGCTGAGTTGAACCTCTCCGCGACAAATATTTATCCATTTCCCTGTAAATGGCGGAAGTTTCTCCCTTTTCTAGATCCAGCTCGGCTTCAATTACTATTCCGTCTTTTGATGGAAATGTGGTTTTTCGATAAGCAAACACCAACTCATTTTTGCTATATGTTTTGACTTCTCCATCAAGAGTCATAAATTTTATACTACGTAAAACTTGGCTAATTTCAGCACCCTCTGCTCCAGCATTCATTGCGACAGAACCACCAACAGACCCTGGAATCCCAACTAACTTTTCAATACCTGCGAGACCATAACGTGCGACAAATTTAGCCAAATAGGAAAGTTTTACTCCACCACCTGTTTGAACGACCCCTCTTTCTTGACCATCAGGGGTTTTGTAGAAGACCGGTCGTGTTATTGATTTAAAACAATTTTTTAACGAGATCACAATTCCTCGTATACCTCGATCCCTAACAAGAAGATTAGTTCCCTCCCCAACTGTCCATATGGGACAGTTTCCGCGGTGCTTTAAAATTATTTGCAGGTCTCTCAAGTTAGCAGGCAAAACGAAAACATCTGCAGGCCCCCCAATTCGCATTGAAGTGTACTTTGACATCATTTCGTCATATAAAACTTCACCTTTGATCTTGTTTTGAAAAGAAAAAGAAATATTCATATTTTTTCTCTGTGTGATTTTTCTCCCCAGAATAGTTCTGGGTGAATCCATACTATTCCTCATAGGAAGTTTATAATCAGTTCCAGTATTTGCGTAGCGTATCAATTTTTGTTTCCAAGGTCCGCTCAGCATAAGAACAAACTCCTCCTTTAAATAATAATTATTTTTTTTGTAAAAATTTAGCTGCTAGAAAATCTCGCCCCAATCTCCACACATCTCCCGCCCCCAAGGTCATTAGCACATCACCAGGTTTGACAAGACGGTGTAATTGTTTATTTAGATCATTTTGACTTTTAATATAGTCAGCATTTTTGTGCCCATATTCACGTGCTCCCTCAACGATGGCACTTGCGTGTATTTTATCTAAAGGGCTTTCCCCAGCCGAGAAGATATCCATTACAAACAGATGATCTGCGTCATTAAAGGAAGACCAGAAATCTTTCATTAGAGACTTGGTGCGCGAATACCTATGGGGCTGAAAAATAACGACTAGCCTACTTGTAGGCCAGATTTCTTTTACCGTCTTTAGAGACGCTTTTATTTCAACTGGGTGATGCCCGTAATCATCTATTAAAGTCAATTCATCTGACTGCTTCACGATTTCGAATCGTCTTTGAACACCTTCAAATTGAAGAAGGGAGTTTGCTATTACTTCAAAGTCAAGATCTAACTCCATCCCAACCGCTACCGCCGCAAGTGTATTAAGAACATTGTGTTGACCCAACGCCCCGGAACGTATACGTCCTAAATCTTTTCCATGGTAAAACACATTAAAGTATGTTTTTAATCCTTCGATTGAAATATTACGCGCCGTATAATCGGCCTGAGAACTAAGCCCATATGTGATATATCTTTTTTCCACCCTTGGAATCAACGATTGTATGTTAGGGTCATCTAGACATAAAACAGCAGAACCATAAAATGGAATTTTGTTGATGAATTTAAGAAAAGTTTCTTTTATATTTTCCAACGTTTGATAAAAATCCATGTGCTCCTCATCAAGCGTTGTTACTACGGCAATAGAGGGTGAAAGTTGCATAAATGATCCGTCGCTTTCATCAGCTTCTGCCACCAAGAATTTGCTTTGGCCAAGCTTGGCATGACTGCCAGTATTTTTTAATCGTCCTCCTATAATCACCGTTGGATCAAGTTTTCCTCCAGCGAGAACCGTAGAAACAAGAGATGTTGTGGTTGTTTTCCCATGAGTCCCCGCGATAGCAATTCCATACTTCATGCGCATCAACTCAGCAAGCATTTCTGCACGAGGGATTACCGGTATCATCCTCTCTTTTGCTGTGGTTACTTCTGGGTTACTAGTATCTATGGCGCTAGATACCACCACAACTTGTGAACCCTCAATATTTTCAGGCGCATGATTAAAAAACACCTTAGCGCCAAGCTGTTCCAAATGATTCGTTACGGACGTTGCAGCCATATCAGAACCACTTACCTCATAACCCTGATTAATCAGAACTTCAGCTATTCCACTCATACCTGAACCTCCGATCCCGATAAAATGGATTCTTTTGATTTTCCCTAGAAGCATGACAAAACATGTTTTTCTTTCGATTCATTATTGTCTTCCGAAACTTTTCTCGCGTCGCCCATTAATTCCAAACAAATCTCCTGTACTTTTTTAGTTGCATCCCGACTACCAAGGCGATAACTATTGTTCTCCATTTTTTGAAGGTTCTCTGGTTCATCCATCGCTTTTTTAATTGATTTAGCGATCCGCTCGCCAGAAATTTCTTTGTCTAAAACCACCTCCCCAGCACTGGCAGTCTCAATAATTCTAGCGTTATGCTCTTGATGATTATTAGCTGCATAAGGGAAAGGGATAAGGAAAGACACTCTTCCAGCTGCTGTAATTTCAGCAAGAGTTGTGGCACCCGATCGGCATATAACAAGAGAAGCCAACCGATATCTCACAGGCATATCAGTAATAAATGACATAACATTGGCAGAGAACCCTTTCGCAGCATATTGTTTTTTAATATTTTCATAATCAGCATCACCTGTCTGGTGCGTAATATGGAGTCGCTCTTTACGGTCAGACAAAAGATCTAATGCTTCTACCATCGCCATGTTGATCGAATGCGCTCCCTGACTGCCACCTAGAATCAGTACCCCGAATGGTTGTTTTAAAGGAGGAGGAAACTCTTCTCTCGGTTGGCAAAGTTTTTCGTGAATCATATTGCCCGTCACTTCTACTTTTCTTTTCAAAAAAAACTGTTTGGATTCTTTATAAGATACCGCCACTTTATCGGCAATTTTTCCTAGCCATTTATTAGCCATACCAGGAAATACGTTTTGCTCATGAATGAGAATCGGAATACGTAAAAGCCAGGCTGAAAATACTAACGGAGCAGATACATAACCACCAACACCTACAACAAGATTGGGACGATTACGAATTAGAAAATACATTGATTGCGCCGCTCCCACCGGAAGTTTTGACCAAGAAACCCACCTATTGAGCCCTCTTTTTCCCAACAAACCGGAGGCTATAATGGTTTTCAACTTAAAGCCTTCCCCAGGAAGAACCTTCGATTCAATCCCCTGTTTAGTTCCTACAAATGTAATTTCCATCGTGATATCAATCCCTTTAAGTGCTTTTGCGAGTGCTACACCTGGGAACAAATGTCCTCCAGTTCCTCCTCCTGCAATCACAATTTTTCGTTTCATAATCCGCAGGTCAATTTTGGATCGGTTTTTCTGAAATATTCAATAACACCCCTACTGAAAGCATTAGAACCACTAGGGATGACCCTCCCATGCTGACAAAAGGAAGCGTTAACCCCTTTGTTGGAAGTAAGCCTACAGTCACTCCCATATTCATGAATGCTTGAATGCCAATTAAAAGAGTCAAACCAATTGCCACATAAGCCCCAAAAAAATCCTTAGCATGATAAGCAATGACAAACCCCCTCCAAATCAACATTGAAAATAGGAAAATAATCGTCAAGGTTCCTACAAAGCCAAGCTCTTCGCCAATCACTGAAAAAATAAAATCTGTATGTGCTTCTGGGAGGTAAAATAACTTTTGGCTACTATTACCAATTCCAGAACCAAACACTCCCCCACGTCCAAATGCATAAAACGATTGAACAACCTGAAAACCTGCATTTGATTCGTGTTCCCATGGGTTAAGAAATGCAACTATCCTACGCATGCGATACTCGGCATTCATAATTGCTATGACCAAGAGAGGAACTACAGCTAAGATCGAATAGATTAGAAATTTTGAGCGTAATCCCGCTATCATGAGCATTGTGAACGTGACCACACATATAGTAATTGCGGCTCCAAAATCTGGTTGAAATAGAATGGGAACAAAGAAAAAACCGAGAACGATTAATTTAGGTAAGTATCCATAGGCAAAGTTTTTTAATTGATCGGACCGTTTCACTAGAGATTTAGCTATAAATAGTATTAGGGCAAACTTAGCAAGTTCTGATGGTTGGAAAGTTAACCCACCTATAACCAACCAACGCCTTGCTCCCCCAACTTCTTTTCCAAGCCCAGGTATCATCACTGCTACTAACATCAAAAATGCCACGCCCATAATGTAATAGGTATATTTTTCTAATTCACGGTAGCTCATTTTACGAGCCGACAGCATTACCATGGCCCCCAAAGCAACCCAGATCATTTGACGCTTTAGAAAATAGTAAGCATCGTTATATTTTTCCATTGCGTAAACTCCGCTAGAACTAAACACCATCACAAGTCCAATTAAGACCAGTATGATTGTCGTAGCAAGAAGTATTGAGTCACAATGGAATGGTTTTGAATTTAAGCGATTCAACTTTATCTCCATAAAATACAATCCAAACCCTTAACCAAAATCATCGATCCTAGCAAAAAAATAAAAACCGAGACAACACACTTCAGGCTTTCATTACCGAGCCTAAAAATAACTAAAAATCCCTACTCAAAGGCGACCTACAATTTCCTTAAATTGATTTCCTCGTTCGACAAAATCTTTAAACATGTCAAAGCTAGAACACCCTGGCGAAAGCAGCACAATATCTCCCACCGTCGCTTTACTCATGGACCGCTCGACAGCATCTTCCATACTCTCAGCGTCTTCATAACTAAAGGAACCATTCAACATTTCACGGAATTTATTTTTTGTTTCCCCAATAAGAACCAAGTGTTTGACTTTTCCCTTAAATATATTTTTTAAAACGCGAAAATCCCCCCCCTTATCCTTACCACCCGCAATTAAAATAATGGGACGAGAAAAAATATTTAAAGATTTTTGCAAAGCCCCCACATTGGTTCCTTTGGAATCATTAACAAAATCTACTCCACGGACTTTCCTTACCCATTCAACACGATGATCAAGACCCTCAAACTTCATGGCGATATTTTCAATGTCAGCTTTAGTAGTATTAACAAGAGTAGCCACCGCCATTGCACTCAATAAGTTTTCAACTTGAAACCGCATCGCTGTATTTAGATCTCCAACTGACAAAACGCACTGTTTTCTTCCATCAAAACAAGTAAACATGGAACCATCTTCCAAATAAGCCCCCTCATCAACCTTGTCGATAAGACTGAAAAAAACTTTTTTTGCCTTGCTAAGCTTTCCCTGCTTCATTACTTTTTCATCATCTTTATTGAGAACCAGAATATCCCCATCATTTTGAAAAGCAGAAACCCTCCCCTTAAGGTCCGCATATTCCTCAAGGGTTTTATGTCGGTCGAGATGATCCGGAGTAATATTAAGAATAACCGCTATGTTTGGTCGAAATGTTTTAATGCCCTCTAACTGGAAGGTTGAAATTTCCAAGACAAAATAATCAACGGGATCTTGCTGAAGTAAAGCGACGAAAGGAGTGCCTAAATTTCCTCCAACTGCAACTTTTTTCCCAGCCTGTTTTAGGATATTTCCAATAAGAGTTGTTACAGTTGACTTTCCGTTTGTGCCGGTTACAGCAATGATAGGTGTTTTAGTAAACCGAAATGCTAGTTCAATTTCGCTAATAATTTGGATCCCTCGCTTACGGGATTCCTCTAAAAAGGGCGCATTAATATTTACCCCCGGACTAAGAACTATTAAATCAGAAGATTTTGGAATCTCTGAACATCCAAATAGCGTCCGAACACTTGGGGACAATGAAAGAATATTTTTTTCTAATTCAATGGGAGACTTAATATCAACAAGGACAACAAAGGCTTCCTTGGAAACTAGAAAGTTTGATGTTTCAACTCCAGTACACCCAGCGCCAACCACCGTTATATTTTTATTTTTTAGCAGCATGATTATCTTAATTTCAACGTACTCAAGCTGACCATGGCTAGGACCACGGCAACTATCCAAAAACGAACAATCACTTTGGGCTCTGCCCAACCTAAATGCTCGAAATGATGATGTAGTGGCGCCATTTTAAAAAATCGTTTTCCACCGGTATATTTAAAATAGGCTACCTGGATAATGACAGACAGAGCTTCTATTACAAAAATACCCCCAACCAAAAGAAGCAAAAGTTCGTGTTTGGCTATAACTGCAATTGTCCCCAATAGCCCACCTAAAGATAAAGATCCCACATCTCCCATAAATATTTGAGCTGGATAGGAATTAAACCAGAGAAATCCTAGGCTGGCACCTATTACCGCCGAACTAAACACAGCTATTTCACCCGCATCTTTGATATGTTGAATGCTAAGGTATTCAGCAAACTTAAAGTGCCCACAAAGATAAAGAATTAGGGTGTAGGTCATAGTAGCTATAATAATAGGACCGATTGCTAGTCCGTCGAGTCCATCAGTTAGATTCACTGCATTTGATGTGCCCACAATCGTAACAACCACCAACAGTAGATACCAAGCACCGAGATCAGGTTTAAACTCCTTAAAAAAAGGAACATATAAATGAGTCGCATATTCGCTTCTACTGGGGTCAAAATAGATTAGATAAATGCCTACAGCCAAACTCAAGAAAATTTGCAGCACTAACTTTACTCTCGCTGTCATCCCCTTATTCTTTTTTAGCTTCATAACATCGTCTGCAAATCCCACAAGACCAAATCCAAAAGCTGCAAAAAGAGCTAGCCATATATAAGAGTTTGTTAGGTCAGCCCAAAGAAGAGTAGACATAATCAACGTCGACAAAATAAGAAGCCCCCCCATCGTTGGGGTCCCAGACTTCACAATGTGACTTTGAGGACCATCATCTCGAATTTGTTCTCCCACCTGTAATACTTTAAGCATTCGGATCATTACTCCGCCCATTAGCAGGCTAAATATCAAGGCCGTGACGCCAGAATAGGCCGACCGAAAAGTGATGTACCGGAACACATTCAGAAATGAATAATCAGAACTCAGTGGGTAAAAAATATGGTACAACATGACTCAGTTAACCCTTTCTATGAGTGTTTGGATTAGGAAGCGATTAAACCCTGAACAACTTCCTCCATTCTTGTCCCACGCGAACCCTTAACTAGCAGACAGTCTCCAGGACGGACGTGTTTTTTTAAAAATGACACTGCACACTTATGATCCGAAGCAGTAGCAGTCTGTTTTTTATTCAGCCCGGAGGCCACCGCACTTTCAACAACATGGGCAGAGAGATCACCAACAGCAACGAGGTAGTCAAGAGAATGTCCAGCGACGTCCACCCCAAGCCTCACATGAGCCCCTTCCGCCATCTCCCCCAACTCAAGCATATCTCCAACGACAAAAAAACGACGCCCCTCACATCGGTAGCCAGCCAAAGTTTTCAGAGCTTCTTGCATTGACCTTGGGTTTGCATTGTAAGAATCGTTTATAATCGTTGCCCCTTCATACTTAACAACCTCATATCTATTAGATAATAATTTAGCGTTTCTTAATCCATCCTGAATATCGCTTGAAGCTATTCCCAAAGAATAGCCCGTAGCAATGGCAGCTAGAGCATTATAAATGTTACATTCGCCTAAAAACGGAAGACAGACAGGGATATTTTCTCCAAAAAAACGAACATTAAAACTAAACCCTTCCTGCCCCATCGAACTGATGTTCTCGGCCTTAACATCAGCTTCATTATGAACGCCATAAGTAACCACCTTGGCTCGAACAGACCTTGCCAACTCCAAAACTAATGGGTCATCAGCATTAACTATTGCAGTTCCATCCTCACTTAACGAGTCGTAAAGCTCTCCCTTTGCAGCTTGAATTTTTTTTAATGTTTTCAAGTGAACCAAGTGACCCTCAGAAATATTAGTGAGAACACCAATTTTTGGTTGCGCTATTTCCGCAAGACGCTTAATCTCTCCTACCGCACTCATTCCCATTTCTAAAATTGCAACCTCATCTTCTTTTGAAAGGTGAAAAAGGTTAAGAGGTAACCCAATGTGATTATTCAGGTTTCCTTTTGTCTTGATTGTTTTTAATTTTTTTTCTGTTATTGCCGCTGTCATTTCTTTTGTTGTAGACTTTCCATTTGTTCCGGTTATACCAACAACTCGCACAGGCATTTTCCCTCTATGAAAACGCGCTAATTCTTGCAAAGCCTCTAGCGTGTCATCAACGCGAACGACGATAGGCACCTCCCCTCTTCTAGAAGTCTCATTATTCCCACTCGAAAGAATGATCGCAGCCGCTTTTTTATTTTGAGCTTCTTCAATAAAATCATGACCATCAAATCTATCTCCACGGATACAAATAAAGAGCTCGTCTTTTTTTAGAGTTCGCGAATCTATAGACACACCTCGAAAAACTTTTGTTCCAACTCCAGAAACAAGCTCCCCACCAATTGCCTTCAAACACTCTTCAACCTTCATTTCAATCACCTTACAAGACTCCCCTCGCTGCCTCTTCGGCAACCTCTCGATCGTCAAAGTGAATTACACCTGTTTTTAAAACTTGGTAATCTTCATGCCCTTTACCCGCTATCATTATCAGATCCCCAGGCTGGGCCTTCCGCACGGCATACTGGATTGCCTCTTTTCTATCAACAACAACCTCGTAATCCTTACCCTGAAAGGCTGAGGAGGGAACACCTTCAAGAATGTCATCTACGATACGTTGCGGGTCTTCCGTTCGGGGGTTATCTGATGTGACAATAGTAAATTCACTTTCTTCTATTGCCACACGACCCATTGTTTTCCGCTTTCCTTGATCACGGTCGCCACCGCACCCAAACACAGTGATAATACGACCAGGTGTAAATAATTTCGCGGCTTGAAGAACGTTACGAAGCGCGTCATCCGTATGCGCATAATCAACAATAATGGAAAATTTCTTACCACAAGGAACCTTTTCAAAGCGACCAGGGATACGGTTAACGGAACATAATCCTTCAGCAATTTGGCCCAACGAAAGGCCTTGTTGGAGGGCTCCCGCCGCCGCCAATATCAAATTGTATATATTATGAATTCCTAACAAGTGAGTTCGTATTTCACAAGAACCCGACGGGGTCTTTAGAGTAAAGCAACTACCATCATCCGAAAAACTACAATCTTCTGCCATCACATCGGCATTTTTTTTAACACCAACACTCAATAAGTTTTCTGAAAATTCGCCAGCAATTTCACGACCAACCAAATCATCTATATTAACAACGGTTTTTTCTACCTGGTTATCACGAAACAACCCCTTCTTTGCTTCCTTGTATTTATCTATCGTTCCATGAAAGTCCAGATGGTCGCGACTCAAATTAGTAAATATGCCAACGGAAAAATGCATTCCAAAGACTCTTTTAAGGACCAGCGAATGAGACGAAACCTCAAGAAAACATTGGCGAATTTTTCGTCCAGCCATTTCATGCAACATTCGATTGACATCTAAAGATTCAGGAGTGGTTGTTGGCGCCGCAAGATTTACACCTCCATAGCGGTGGCGAATCGTTCCTATTACTCCTGATTGCTGACCTCCAACCCTATAGATCGAGTCTAAAATATAGGTGACTGTTGTTTTTCCATTTGTTCCCGTAACACCATAAACGTCTATTCGATCAGATGGCCGATCATAAAACTCTGCCCCAACCCAAGCTAAAGCACTTCTACAGTCTTTCACAGAAATCGCTGTCACCTTACGCTGATCAAGGTTTAAACTCGACAGTTCCTCAATAGGTGTTTCTGTAATAAATGCTGCGGCTCCGCGAGCAATGGCATCATCGACAAACTTAAAACCATCCTGCTTAAATCCGGGAATGGCAATAAAAAGCCCTCCATCTTCGACCTCACGAGAGTCAAAAGCGATCGAAGAAATTTCCTGACTCAAAGCTCCACCGACACCTCTCACAGGAAATCCTTGAATCAAAGCTGATAGTTTTCGACCTGACAATTTACTCATATTATAAATATAATTTTCAGAAAAATTTAAATCCATTCCCATTGAATTAAAGAAATGAGACCCGCTCTCCACTCCCAAGCAACTCATCACGCTCGGTCCAAAATATAAACACGCTGATCATTTGATGGCACGTTTAGATACCGCAAAGTTTCCCTTCCAATATTTTTAAAAACTGGTGCGGCGACTGAACCACCCCAATGGACCCCCTTAGGCTCATCAATCATGACCAAAATAGCTATTTTCGCAGCGTCCGCAGGAACAAAACCAACAAAAGACGAAACATAAGCCGTCTTTGAGTAACCACCCATTTTGTGGTCATATTTTTGCGCTGTCCCAGTTTTTCCTGCGACTTCGTAACCTTTAATAGCAGCCTTTCCACCTGTTCCCGTTTTAACAGAATGTTTCATAATCTCTACCACTTGCCTGCTAGTTTGAATCGAAACAACTCTCCTAACGGCCTTTGGTTTAAAACGCTTAGCAAGCCTTCCATTTTTTATGATTGCGCGTGTAACACGCGGAACCATAAGTGTCCCACCATTGGCGATTGCGCTGACAGCGCTTATCATTTGAAGTGGGGTCGCACTAATTTCGTGACCAAATGAAATAGAAGCTAGAGACCTTTCATCCCAATCCTCCAATTCCTTAAACCGACCCACAGCTTCACCAGGCAAAGCCACCCCAGTTTTTTGCCCGAAGCCAAACTTTTTAATGTAACCGTAAAAAGATCTTTTCCCAAGTTGCTGAGCAACCTTGACAGAACCAATATTGCTAGACTTAGAGATGACGTCCTGCAATGTTAGCCATCCAAATTTATGATTAGCTGCCTCCCCGATCTTCTTACCACCAATGTCAAATTCTCCATTTTCGCAGAAGAAAATATCATGAGGCCTCGCTACTCCTGCATCAATGGCAGCGGCGGCTAAAATTGGCTTAAAAATTGACCCCGGTTCATACGAGATAGACACCGCACCATTAATCCACCTTTTAGGCTTGTAAGCAGAATAGTTGTTCGGGTTGTATTGAGGCATATTTGCTATCGCATATACCTCACCTGTGCTTGGGTTCATAACAATTACCACCCCTGACTTAGCCTGATATTTTTTCACCTGTTTACTCAAATGGTACTCAGCGAAAAACTGAATCACCTCGTCAATAGCCAAAATCATACCTCGGTTTTCCGTGCCCCTCCCATTAACCCTCCCGTTAAATTGCACCAGTTTTCCTCGAGCATCTTTTCTCATCACCGTTTTAACAATATTTCCTTTAAGCGTTGCATCGTATTGGTGTTCGATTCCAGCTAAACCCTGATTGTCTATTCCAGTAAACCCTATAACACCAGAAGCCAACTCTCGCTTTGGGAAAAATCTTTTATCCTCTGACATAAAATTAACCCCTGAAGGAGAATCTCTTCTTAACCGAGCGATTTCTGCAGGAGAAACCTTTCGCTTAATCCATACAAAACTACGCCTTGAACTTATTTTCTTTAAAATTAACTTTTCATCCATCTTTAAAGCTTTCGCTAATAGCAAAGCCGTCTTTTTTTTATCTTTAATTTCTTGTGGCGTTACATACACAGACTCAACTTTAATATTAGCAGCCAATTCATTCATATTTCGGTCGTATATAGAACCACGCCCGTAATGCACATTCACCGTCATCTGATGCTGCCCCATAGACCGCGATACCAAGTCTTCATGCTTTATAACCTGAAGAAAAAATAACCTCCCTATAAGCCCTGAACCGAATAACGTAAAAAGAACCGAAACTAAAATCAATCTCGCCTTAAGAGATCCTCGACTCACACTCACGCTCGGTATTTTTTCTTTTTTACGCCCCATGTCTTATTTCTTTAAAAAGACTGTTACAATTTGTCTGCTTTCGGGCTCCCTAAGTCCGATTTTATTTTTCGCCAATAGTTGAATACGATCTAGCGAACGCAAGCTTTCCCACTCCACATGAAGGAGATTATTTTCGCGAATTAAGCTTCGTTGGATTTTTTCAAGAGCTTGATATTCATAAGCCAGGCCAACCAAGCGAACATTGCTCCAGACAAAAACCATAGCCACTATCATCAACCCTACAACAGCCACCAAAACCACACGATATTCACGCGTGGTTACATGAAATTGATTTTTTTTTGATTTTGGCAACCACTTAAACATAGACTCTTTCTGCCACCCTTAATTTAGCGCTTGATGCACGAGAATTACGTTGCACTTCTTCAACAGTCGGAACAATTGGTTTGCGTGTAATAATTTTAAATCGCTGCTTGTGCCCGCACGAGCAAACCGGAAGTTTGGGAGGACAAACACACCCCTTCTCCTCGGTTTTAAAAAAATTCTTCACAATTCGATCCTCTAGAGAATGGAAAGAAATCACTATGACACGAGCCGGTTCCTGCAAAATATCGACAGAGTCTCTCAGCGCTTTTTTTATATGCTCTAGCTCACCATTAACCGCAATGCGCAATGCCTGAAATGTACGCGTGGCAGGATGAATTTTGGTTTGTCGCGACGCACGTATCACACTTGAGACAATATTTGACAGTTGGAGAGTTGTCTTAATAGCGCTTTTTTTTTGCGCTTGTCGGATAGCTCTCACTATCTTTTTTGAAAACCGTTCTTCTCCATATTCCTTGAGCACCGACACTAGTTCCTCATCAGGCAGTGCAACCAAAAGGTCAGCGGCTGTTATTTTTTGAGAAGAATCCATCCTCATATCCAAAGGCCCGTTACGCATAAAACTAAACCCTCGGCCTGGCGAATCCAACTGAGGAGAAGAAACACCTAGATCAAGAAGCAATCCACCCACATTCATTACATTGGCTTTTTTTAAGATAGTCTTAATGTCACTGAAGTTTCCGTGGACTAAAGTAATCCGGTCCCGGAACGGAGCTAGCCTTTTCTCAGCCCGCTCAATTGCCCCCATATCCCGGTCGATCCCTAACACGCGAACACTCGTTGTACTTTTCAACAACAACTCTGCGTGCCCACCATCTCCTAAGGTGCCGTCGACGATCAAGCTGTCCCCCAAAAGGTTAAGGTTTTGGATGACCTCTCTCTCTAATACTGATTCGTGTTGCTTAAGCATTTTAAAAAAGAGGGTCTTGTTTACAACCGCGTTACATACACTAGAGCAACACTGCGAATTGAGAACTGCCAACTCACTTAGATGTCTTCTCTAGTCGATCCGGAGCCCAAAGCTCAAAAGTCTTAGACATACCCACAAGCGTCACTTCTTTTTTCAAACCAGCGGCTTCACGTTGAGCCACAGGAATTAAAATTTTACCAGACTTCATTTCACACTCTGTCGCTCGAGCATAGAACTCCCGAAGTCTATTTCGATCACTCTTATCAAATGCATTGAGATGGTGTAGTTTTTCCTCATTTGCAGCCCATTCGCGTTGAGGAAATACAATGAGAAACCCATCCATCACACACATAACCAATTGTGGACTGTCCCTCTCAAGAAGACCCTTGAATTTTGCTGGAACATTTAGACGCCCTTTATCATCTATACTGACGCTATAAGTTCCTAAAAATCCGTTCATATGCGAATTGATTGCAGTAAACAAGCAATATAAAAACATTAATAAACACTTTATGACACTTTCTGACACAATCCTAGCATATTGGAACACCCTGTCAATAGAGAAAAGTATAAAGACACAATCATTTAAGCGCTATTCTGCTGACATCAAGATGTGCTTACGCCTGACACTTTAGGCAGTGTTTGAAAAAGGTTTGATTTGAGACAGATAAAACTAGGCTTCTAACAGGACAGTTAAATTAAATTAGGTGCAGTAAACACAACTGACTACCGTAACCCATTGTTCGGGTTACGGTAGTTTTATTATTGACCCAAAAAATTTAATGACCTATATAATAATGAAGGGTTTTGTTTAGACAGAGGCGTTTGATACTATTACTTGGATATCAAAATTAAAAAAAGCGGTTGATGTCCTTTTCTTTTTTTTAGGCTTCTTTAGGATTGTTTTTAGTATCGTCATCATATTTATTTGAAATGATTTACTTTGACAAGGTCAAATTTTGAGTGATATTATGAAATAGTTCTCAAAAAATAGCTTATGAAAATTTCTTTATATTAAATTCCACAAAACTATGGGTCGTAAAAAAATTAAATTTGCCCTTGGATCATCACTAATTGTAGGGGCAATCGGCTATCTGATTGCAACGGGCATTAACAGCACATCTACTTATTTTTTTACTGTTAGCGAACTAATGGACCAAAAGGTTTCTTTTCATGGTACTGGACTCAAGGTAAAGGGTAATGTTGTTGCGGGCTCTATTGAAAGAGATCCCGGTGATTACCTTAACGTTCAATTTGCTATTGAAGAAAAAAACCGTAACCTGAATGTTGTTTATCAGGGTGTCACACCTGATATGTTTCAAGACGGTGGAGAAGTGGTTGTAGAAGGAGCTCTTGACGAACAGGGTGTTTTTCATGCGAACACACTTTTGACCAGTTGTCCTTCGAAATATGAGGCCGAAAAAGAGGCTGGAGGTATGCACCCAGGAACTCTCCCTGACTATAAGCCCAAGCTGGAACCAGACCCCAGGAAAGTTGATTTCTTGCCTAAAACAACGATCTAGCTTCTATACCACACTCTATTCTATTAACATAAAGGTCTTGCCGCGATTCTGACGGGAGCACCTCTAGTAAGATATTACAGGAAAACCAAGGTATTTTATGAACGATATAGGTGAGTTTACTTTAATGGTTGCACTGGCTACGTCTCTTTATGGGACAGTAGCCTACGTTATGGCTGCACGTGGTAACCGCATAGATCTTTATTTAAGTGCAGATAAAGCGCCACTTATCACATGGGCGTGCGTTGTAATTTCTTCGATCGCCCTTTGGAAAGCTTTTTTCACAAATGATTTTAGTCTGCAATACGTATATGCATATTCCAATATCGAACTTGATTATTTTTATAAGTTCAGTTCCTTTTGGGGAGGACAAAAAGGATCACTTCTGTTTTGGGCCCTTATCTTAACAAGCTACATGATGGTAGTTCACATTCAAAATCGCTCGAAGAACTTGATTGTCGTCCCTTATGCGATGGCGGTTATGCTTGCGATCACAGCTTTTTTTCTTTTGCTTCTTAATTTTTCTACCAATCCGTTTGAGCGCATTCCTCTTCCCCCAGAAGATGGGCGTGGATTAAATCCACTTCTGCAAAACTACTGGATGGTTATCCATCCGCCCACATTATACTTAGGTTATGTTGGGTTTACAGTACCTTTTGCCTTTGCGATGGCTGCGCTTATTTCTAAAAATTTAGATGATGCTTGGATTCGATTGACTCGAAAGTGGACAGTAGTGTCATGGTTTTTTCTATGTATGGGAAATTTATTTGGAGCGAGTTGGGCTTATGTAGAATTAGGTTGGGGAGGATACTGGGCGTGGGACCCCGTAGAAAATGCAGCCTTCATGCCACTTATCGTGGCAACAGC
>JAPYPK010000141.1 GCA_029937655.1 Nitrospinaceae bacterium | reverse complement strand
GATCTAATGTCAAAAAATGGCGGAGGGAGTAGGATTCGAACCCACGGTACTTTCGTACAACGGTTTTCAAGACCGCCGCCTTAAACCACTCGGCCATCCCTCCTTACATTTTTCAATGATTATCCAGTGCTATAAAGATGTCAAACTTCACTAACCAGCTCTAAACTCTCAAATGTGTAGCATTTTTTGTTCAATTCTTATTAATCCTTTTTTCGATATTTTCTATTTTCATTTTAAGCAAGGCTGGATGCGCGTAATCCATTTCCAAGGCCTTAAATTCTTTGTAGGCTTTTATCAGCATTCCTTTGTCTTCAAAGCAGGCAGCTATAATAAACTTCATTTCGCTACGATATTTACTATCAGGATAGGAATCAATAAAATTATTGTGATATTCTTGAATCTCTGAGCAACGGTCTAAAGTATACAAGGTTTCCAATATTTTAAATTGGGTCGTCTCGACCCAAGTACTCTTTGGATACATTCTAAGAAGAATTTCAAATTCAGCGAAAGCTTGCTCATAATTTTGTTTTTTAACATATATAGATGCAATTCGATATTGATAAGCCGAATTTTTTTGTGATTCGTCGCGCATGTGGATTAATTTCTGATACTCAATAATTGCTTGCTCATAATCTTTAAAAGTGAATTCCATAATCTCGGCAATATATTCTTGGGCATCTAAACCAAATGGGCCATTTTTATTGATCTCCATGACCTCCTGAAAGTAACTAATAGCTTGCATGCTATTATTTAGGCTAAAATGATAGATTTCTCCTAAGCGAAACAGGACTTCCTCTGTTAATTCACCCGACGGGTATTTTTTTAGAATGGATTTAAATATTTCAATAGCACTGTGATTACGACCCTTAATCCATTCATTATTAGCTTTAAGAACTAGTTGCTCTCCTTGACCAACCTCACAAGCCAACAAAGGAAGAATAAATAAAATAGGTAGAATATATTTAAACAACGTTTTCATGACCTAGAGTTTCGACCATCGAATTAAATAACAAGGATCAAGCGAGGAGTATTACGGGGTTTCTTTGTAGTTCAGGTTTCTGATTCTTCCATCAACTTCTCAACACAAACCACACGATTATCATCTTTCAAGCTAACAACGCGGACACCCTGCGTATTACGACCTATTACTGATATTTCATTGACACGCATGCGGATAATATTACCATTAGTAGTAATTACAAGAATTTCATCATTTTCTATCACCTGTTCTACGCCGATGACTAGCCCTGTTTTTTCATTACACTTAATCGTTATGACGCCCATGCCACCACGCCCCTGAATCGGGTATTCATCCAATTTCGTCCTCTTGCCATAACCCTTATCGGTTATCGTCAAAATTGCCGTTTCCGGCTGTACAACACAAGCTCCCGCAACGAGGTCACCCTCTTTTAAACGAATGCCTCGTACTCCACGACCCGTTCTTCCAATGGACCGAACTTCCTCTTCAAAAAAACGAATTGAAAATCCATTTTTCGTTACCATTAGAATATCCTGCGAGCCATCGGTTATACCTGCTGCTATGACCCTATCGTCTTCATCCACCGTTAATCCGATTATTCCCCCCTGCCGGGGTTTGCTGTAAGCCATTAGGGATGTTTTTTTTACTACCCCTTTTTCGGTAACAAGCAAAACATTTTTCCCCTCCTCAAATTTTTTAACCGACAGGATACCCGCGATACTTTCATCAGGTTTAAGGGGAAGTAGGTTTGCTATCGACTTTCCTTTGGATGTACGAAGCACATCAGGAATTGCATACACTTTGAGCCAGTGCACCTTACCAAGGCTCGTAAATACCATAAGACCATCCAAGGTTGAGGCAATAAAAATATTTTCTACAACATCTTCTTCATGGACCTTCATTCCCTTAATTCCTTTACCACCCCGGCGTTGCGAACGATAGTTATCTATACTTTGGCGCTTGATATAACCGCCACGCGAATAACTGACTACTACATCTTCATCGGCAATCATATCTTCAACGTCTATATCATCCATTTCGCTTGGAATAATTTCTGTCCGGCGATCATCGCCATATTTTTTTCTTATTTCAGTCAGTTCCGCGCGGATAATCTGTAGCTTTACCTCATTATTTTCCAGAATATTTTTTAACTCTTTAATTAAGTTTATAATTGCTTTTAATTCATCAACTATTTTTTGTCTTTCCAGCCCTGTTAAACGTTGAAGGCGCATTTCTAAGATAGCCTTACCTTGAGTCTCGGTAAGTGAAAAATTTTCAATCAACCCCGCAAGTGCTTCTGCTGGATCAGATGACGCCCGTATTAAAGTTACTACCGCATCCATATTATCAATCGCTATTTTTAGACCTAGATATACATGTTCTTTTTCCTGAGCCTTTTTTAAATCAAATTCGGTTCGCCGGGTTACCACTTCCTTGCGAAACACGAGGAAGTGGTGAAGCATTTCTTTTAGGTTAAGAATTTTGGGCTGCTGATCTACCAATGCCAGCATAATAATTCCAAAAGTATCTTGAAGTTGCGTGTTTTTATAAAGAGTATTTATTACCACCTGGGCAATGGTTCCCTTTTTTAACTCTAGAACCACACGTATGCCCTCGCGGTCTGATTCATCCCGGAGATCTGAAATCCCTTCTAACCGTTTTTCTCTAACGAGTGCAGCTATTTTTTCTACGAGACGCGCTTTGTTTACCTGATAAGGAAGTTCTTGTATGACGATACGTTCCCGATCTCCTTTCTCCATGGTTTCAATATTCACGCGTCCCCGAACTTTAACGATCCCTCGCCCCTTAAGGTAAGCGGATCGAATCCCCGATGTTCCGTTAATAATACCGCTAGTCGGAAAATCAGGACCCGGCACAAACTCCATCAACTCTTGGATGGCGCATTCAGGGTTTGCAATCAGATGAATGGTTGCATCGATAATTTCCTTAAGATTGTGCGGTGGAATATTTGTTGCCATCCCAACCGCAATTCCAGAGGCACCATTAGCCAGCAAATGTGGAAAAGATGCTGGTAAAACCGATGGCTCTGTTATTGACTCATCATAGTTTGGATCAAAACGAACCGTATCTTTCTCCAGGTCATGAAGTAGCTCCTGAGTAATTTCGGACATTCGGATTTCGGTGTATCTCATCGCAGCAGCTGAATCACCGTCTATGGAACCAAAGTTACCCTGGCCATCAACCACTGGATACCTCTGAGAAAAGCTTTGTGCCATTCGCACAATGGTGTCATATACCGCGGTGTCTCCATGTGGATGGTATTTACCTATTACATCTCCCACAATTCGAGCAGATTTTTTATATGGTTTGTTATGGACATTACTTACAACCTGCATTGCATAGAGGATGCGACGATGAACGGGTTTTAATCCATCCCTTATATCAGGCAAAGCACGCCCAATAATTACGCTCATTGCATAATCGAGATAAGACGTCTTCATCTCATCATTGATACTAATCGGACTAACTATTTCCGGCATTTTTTCCTTGGTCTTTTGACCTTTGCTTCTATTTTATTTCTTAACTCTGTAATATCTTCACAATTAAACATCTATGTTTTGTACTTCCAAGGCATTATCTTGGATGAATTTTCGTCTGGGCTCCACTTCTTCCCCCATGAGCTTGGTGAATAATTCATCGGATTCGTACAGGTTTTCAGCTCGAACCTGCAGAAGCACTCGGTTTTCAGGGTCCATTGTTGTTTCCCAAAGTTGCTGTGGATTCATCTCACCCAAACCTTTATAAC
>JAPYPK010000140.1:2580-3752 GCA_029937655.1 Nitrospinaceae bacterium | reverse complement strand
AAACCGATCATTGCGCTGAGTTAGTTTGCAGTAATTCGTTGGGTAACAATCAATCACCCTCAGCACCACATCTTCTTAAAGAAGAACTTAGGAAGTTCAATTCTCTTGTTATTGATGCTGGTGATATCCATTCTGTTCCGGCAGGTGCAGCTCTTGCGGTAGATAGAGAGCTCTTTTCCAAAACAATTACCGAACGACTTTTAAAACATCCAAAAATTACTTTGATACGTGAAGAGGTTACTGAGATACCTTCTGAGGGTCCTGTTATTGTGGCGACCGGGCCTCTTACATCACCAAGGCTATCCGAAAGTATTTCACATTTAATTGGTCAAGAATATCTTTATTTTTACGATGCAATATCTCCAATAGTTGATGCTAATACGATTGATTACGAAAAAACATTTTTTGCCTCACGATATGATAAGGGTGCCGATGATTATCTTAACTGCCCTTTGAATGAAGGTCAGTACTATTCTCTGGTTAATGAATTGAAAAATGGTGAAAAGGTCCCTTTTAAATCATTCGAAAAACCAATCTACTTTGAAGGTTGTTTGCCTGTTGAAGAACTTGCTATGCGGGGGGATAAAACCCTTGCCTTCGGCCCACTAAAACCAGTTGGCTTACTGCATCCAGAAACAAAAGAGCAGTTTTATGCTGTCGTACAATTAAGGCATGAAAATAAAGAGGGCACAGCTTTTAACTTAGTTGGGTTTCAGACCAAACTCACCTATCCAGAGCAAAAAAGAGTGATAAGGCTAATTCCTGGTTTGGAAAATGTAGAATTTTTTCGATTTGGTGCAATACACAGGAATACCTATATTAATGCTCCCGATGTTTTAAGTTGTGAGCTCGACTTGAAAAAAAATAGCGGTATCTATTTTGCCGGACAAATTATTGGTGTAGAGGGTTACGTTGAGTCAGTTTCAATGGGATTACTTGCTGCGCTCAGTGCAGTAAAGAGAATAAAAGGAGAGGTGTATTCAGCTCCTCCCGTTGATACTGCTTTAGGGTCGTTGCTCAAATATGTAACAGACACTCGTCGCCAATCTTTTCAACCAATGAATATTAATTATGGCCTTTTTCAGGTCCATGAGATGAAAATTAGGAATAAACGGGAAAGAAATAAAAAAATTGAACTAAAAGCCCTTGATAGCTTATCTCAATGGATGGAA
>JAPYPK010000140.1:0-2480 GCA_029937655.1 Nitrospinaceae bacterium | reverse complement strand
AAGAAATAAAAAAATTGAACTAAAAGCCCTTGATAGCTTATCTCAATGGATGGAAACAATAAACGGAGAATTAGTTAAATAATGTATGATAAGTAACGTGTTGAATTATTTTTTCTCTGTGTTTAAACATCTAGGTCGTGGACAAACTCTGCGCGTTCTTTTATAAAATTGAAACGAAACTCTGCGTCCTTCCCCATGAGTTGAGTAAATGTTTTTTCAGTATTTTCAGAGTCACTTATTGCTACCCTTAGAAGTGACCGGTTTTGTGAGTTCATGGTTGTCTTTTTTAAATCAGCTGCAGGCATTTCCCCCAGTCCTTTAAATCTACCGATTTCATACTTGTGGCCGTTTAGCTTTTCTATTATTTGATCTTTTTCATTATCATCTATGGCGTAGAACAATTTTTTTCCGGAGTCGATTCGATACAAGGGAGGTTGAGCAATAAATAAATTTCCATTGGTGATGAGTTCTGGAAGACAACGATAAAAAAAGGTTAATAAGAGAGTGCAAATATGCGCGCCATCTACATCAGCATCTGTCATGATGATGATTTTGCCATATCGTAATTTACTGTAATCAAATTTAGGGGACAATCCAGTGCCAACAGCAGAAATAATATTTTGTATTTCAGTGTTGGCGAGTACTTTTGCCATGGTTGCAGTTTGTACGTTTAAAATCTTTCCACGGATAGGGAGAATGGCTTGTGTTTTTCGGTCTCGAGCTTGCTTGCTTGAACCGCCTGCAGAGTCACCTTCGCAGATGAACAGTTCGGCTTTATTTTTATCTGTTGTTGCGCAATCTGAAAGTTTTCCGGGAAGGTTGAGGCGATGAGAAATATTTGTTTTACGTTGGACAGCTTCTTTGGCTTGACGGCTAGCTATTCTGGCTTGAGCTGACAAGATGACACGGTTGGCAATCAAGTCCCCCATCGTCTGGTTCTCAAGTAGATAATGTTCTAGTGAGTGTTTGACAATTGATTCTACCTGAGATGTGATATCTGAATTTAATCGACCTTTCGTCTGACCTTGAAACTCAACATCACCCTGAAGGTAAACATTTATAATAGCGATGAGACCTTCTCTAACATCGTCACCTGTTATATTGTTGATGCTCTTAGGTAATAGTTTTCGTCGTTCAATATAGGAGCGTAGCGCTTTTGTTATTCCATTACGAAATCCGGTTTCATGGCTACCCCCATCAACTGTTTTGATAGCATTGGCATATGAGTGTATTATTGTTTCAGTGCCTGATGTCCATTGGAAAACGGTCTCAAGCCGCATTTTTTTATCATCTTTTTCTATATAGAATGGCGTGTCTGATAGGGGAGGGCGTTTGCCAATAATTTTTTCAATGTAATCTTGAATACCGTTAGGATATTGGAATTCTTTTTTTTCACTAATCCCGCTAACTACTATTTTTAATCCTTTATTTAAAAAAGCTTTTGATTCTGCTTGCTCTAAAATTGCTTGTATATTGAATTTTACATTAGAGAATATTTTTGGGTCAGGCTTAAAGTAAATAGAGGTGCCATAAGATCTAACGGCCTTCCCTTTTTTGAGTTTTGTTAGCGGCTTACCCTGAGAATAAGATTGAGTCCATTCAAATCCATCACGTTTTGAGGTTGCGGTTAAACTTTCACTCAAAGCACAGACAACTGCCATGCCAACACCGTGAAGCCCGCCTGAAACTTTATAATTATCTTCACTGAACTTTCCACCTGAGTGTAGAGTGGTAAAAAGAACTTCCATTGCACTTTTTTTGGTCTTAGCAAATGTGTCAATTGGAATACCGCGTCCATTATCGTTTATGGTAATGCCGCCATCCTTTTCAAATGTGATTTCAATTGTGTCACAGTGGCCATTTAGGGCTTCATCTACACAATTATCTAAAATTTCCCAAACTAGATGATGTAGGCCTGTTGACGTCGTAGATCCTATATACATTCCTGGACGACGACGAACAGGTTCAAGCCCCTCCAGTACCTGTAGATCCTTAGCACTATATGTTCCCATGAAAATCCTGTGTTATTCGACTGCAGTTATTTTTTTTCGCTTTGATATAATAATCCCCTGACCTCCGCGATTAGTAACACGGATGTCTTTAAAATTAATTTTTTTTGTTTTCCTGTCATCAAAGGTAAGCGTTGAATGGCCATTTTTATTTGCGATTTTGAAGCCGGCTAGTGAGCTGTTTGTCATTTTCATGAGTCGCGAACCCATGCCGGCTCCTACGAGCACTGATACCTGTTCGATTGGAATAACAATTCCCTTTCCACTGACTGATGCCATAAATAAGTGGTCTCCGGTTACAAGAGAAAATTCTACTACTTTATCATCCCCTTTTAACGTCATTAATTTTCGTCCAGAACGAGTGGTTTCAATAAGGTTGGATAATGGAAAGCGAAAACCATAACCAGAGCTTCCTATTATCATGCCCTCTAAACCACCTTTATTCTCACTCGCAAAGCTTAGTCGAGTCTG
>JAPYPK010000139.1 GCA_029937655.1 Nitrospinaceae bacterium | reverse complement strand
GGAACCGCACGGCAAGCATAGGGTCCGTACCAATGACAACGCCAAGGATCACACCAATTAATAAATAAATAAGCGCTGTTTGTATGAATAACCTTGGGTATCTTTCCATACCATCCTCTCTTCCCTGTTAAAATGTAAGGTACTCCGTCACTCCTTCGTATGTGTTGGATTATTTTTATAGTCCAATTATTCCACCTAAAAAATATTTCCTCCATGACACCCCTTCAAAATGTCCGATGTTTTTATAGAATATCTTGGCTATTTTTTCTATCTTAACAAAAAGTAAATCCTAAAGGTCTAACATGAAGTTTTAGATAATTAGGAAGGAATATTGAATTAACAGATGCGATAAAGGGTCATTTGGATAACAAAATAAATAAAATATTTCCGAATGCGGATGAAAGCACCGGGGGGGCATATCTCTTTGTGTGGTAGAACATCGCCATATTGCTCACGTTACTATTAAAACAAATGGGGGTTACGTTGCATGCATGCGATAAGACAGAAGACCTCTATACATTGATGGACAGTGTTTAAAAAAAAATCGAAAAACATCTAAAAAAACACAAAGCACGTGCACAAGATCTGAAAATTAAAAGTGGCTTTGGAATAAAAAAAATGTCCGCTATCTAGGGATTTTGGGCATAGCGATTGATTGCTGGTTCTATATTCCTCGTTAAATTTAATTTAACCTTTAGGGTTAAGATGACTTTGCAAGCCCATTATGTCGATACCTTTTTGACTTACTCCCTTTGCCAATAACGGTTCGAATCGGGTTTCTTCTTTTCTTTGCCATTTTTCTTTCCAAGTATAACTTGTGTGCTAACGCACCAATTAGCAACGAAAAGACGACCACAGTTATAGTAAACATGATTACCCCCTTTCTATAAATAAAGAGAGTTAATTTAAAAAATTTATTCCCTTATTAGACGGATCAAAGGCATGAAACATATTTCACTGCTCCTAAAAAAAGTATGAATAAAGATCAGTTCATTTCAATATACTTCCTTTAATTTATGATTAATTTTGGTTCATGAACGAATCAAGGAAATAAACTTTTAAAATCAACTCTTTTAAAGAAGGTCAAATTCTTTTTTTCATTGATCAGTTCTACCACGTGCCAACAAAAACTTAAAAACACAGTTTTAAAGGAATTTCATATGCTTAACACAAAAGCAGAACCTTCACGCAGAAGGCATGATGATGTTTTTCACGATATTTTGGAACTTGATAAAATTGCTATCAGCGTTAGGTCACATAAACTTCTGAAGCAGCTTCTTACAGAAAATAATAAACTTGAAGAAATTATGCAGGGCTCCAGTAACGAGATCGAAGCACTCGAGGGTGTAAGAAATTGGATAATGAGTATCTTGGAAAATAGCCCCGAGGCATTAAAATTTCACAAAAGTGAACATGAAGGTCGCAAGATCTTCGAGTCTTTAAAATGGCGCGACTATGCAGCTATCAGGCTATTGGATTACATTGATAGCGCGGGAAGGGAATTTGAGGATTTGAATTTAAGAGGAGAGGTTGCGATAAACAATCCTATCAAGATGATCTGGTTGGCGGTAAGAAATGGTGTAGGCGGAGCCAAGCCCTATTTTTTTGAAGACATGATTCATTTGTTCAGACAGTTAAGCGGAAAACTGGAACGCAAATTGCCTGACAAGGATCAGATAGAAGAATGGATGGCTCGCTGGCCATCAGGTCTGGACCCATACATTATGCAATTGAGAGAGGAAAACAAAAAGCGGATATTAAATATCATCATCGATCGCATTGACAAGGAAGAAGTATCCAGCAGAAGTTTCAAGTTTAAACCGGACATGTCACGAGCGAATAAGTATTCTACGGCTCTTGAGTGGTGGGACACCAATCACTTTCATCTAAACTTTGCTATCCGTTCCCCAGACCTGCTTAATGAGATGCTCGATTTTTCCCTTGATCCCGATACAATGAAAAACTTAAAACGCGCCGAAAAAGCGGGTATTCCCTTCTTCATAAATCCCTATTATCTTTCACTGCTCCACGTACGGGTTCCCTGCTTTGCTATCGGGGCCGACCTTGCGATCAGGGATTATGTAATTTACAGCAAACAGCTGATCGACGAATTTGGCAGTATCGTTGCTTGGGAGAAGGAGGATAAAGTTGAACCTGGTAAACCTAATGCTGCTGGATGGCTCTTGCCTACTCATAACAATGTTCATCGGCGCTATCCTGAAGTGGCCATTTTAATTCCGGACACGGTGGGACGGGCGTGTGGCGGACTGTGCCAATCCTGTCAGCGCATGTACGATTTTCAAAGCGGCCATCTCAATTTCAACCTAGATAAACTGCAACCCAAAGAGACTTGGCCTGAAAAATTAAAGCGCTTGATGGATTATTTTGAAAGCGATTCGCAACTCCGGGATATTTTAATTACCGGGGGCGACGCATTAATGAGTTCGGACAAATCTCTCGAAGAAGTATTAGAAGCTATTTATCAAATGGCTGCTCGTAAAATAGAGGCCAACAAATCAAGAAAAGACGGCGAAAAATATGCCGAATTGGTACGGGTACGCCTGGGAACACGCCTTCCTGTATATATCCCCCAAAGGATTACAGATGAACTTACTATGATATTGGCGGAGTTTAAGCTCAAGGCTTCAAAGATTGGTGTTAAGCAATTTCTGGTGCAAACTCACTTTGAATCCGCCATGGAAGTAACCCCGGAAGCTCGTGAGGGAATTTTAAAACTCATTTCCGCAGGGTGGACCGTAACCAACCAACATGTTTTGACGACAGCGTCATCACGCAGAGGTCACACCGCCAAACTTCGGCAAGTTTTAAATGAAATCGGGGTACTGGGCTATTACACATTCTCGATTAAAGGTTATATGGAAAACCAACATAATTTTGCCACCAATGCCCGTGCCGTCCAAGAACAGATGGAAGAGAAGGCTTTCGGCGTCCTTCCCGAAAAACATCATTCAAGAATTCGCCGTTTCCCGCTCGAAGCTGAAAAGATGGTAGAAAATATTGAGGAGTTACTTCAGTCGGCTGATTTGCCTTTCCTGTCTACAGATCGTAATATCTTGAATTTGCCGGGTGTTGGGAAGAGTTTGTCATTCCGGGTAATAGGCATCACACGTTATGGCCGCCGCATTCTAGAGTTTGAACATGACTCAACAAGGTCTCACAGCCCTGTAATAAACAAAATGGGAAAGGTGGTTATCATTGAGTCTAAATCTATAAGTGAATATTTGAAACATCTTGAGGAGATGGGCGAAAATGTTTCAGAATACGAAAGTATCTGGGGCTATTCTCTTGGTGAAACAGAACCCCGCATGCCGATATATGAATATCCAAAATACGATTTTAAAGTTACAGAGAAAATTACCAATCTGGAAGTATAAACAAGCGACAAGAAAAAAAATTAGGCTACGGCTTAAACCGTAGCCCCTTGTTTTAAATGGTCGGAGGGGGTGGAGAATTTTTAATTACTTTAAAAACCAATCTATTACTTGTCGCAGGGATTAGTGCTGACTAGACCAACAATATGAGACATTATCTTTAGATAGTTCACCAATATAAAAATTAAAAGTCAACTTTCACCCATACCAGGTAAAAAGATGAAGAGGTTCCCTGTGAAAACTTCCAAAGTTTTAAAAAGCAAGAGCTTAAATGATATTCAGTCCGGAGAAGGGGTTTGTTTGCTAGTGGATTCTTTTTATGGTAATGCCCGTCAAGATGAACTGTTGGGTCCCATTTTTGACGAGGCCATTGATGATTGG
>JAPYPK010000138.1 GCA_029937655.1 Nitrospinaceae bacterium | reverse complement strand
GGGAAGGCGCAGGAAGTAGATCGATCCAGGAGCCAGAAAACCTGACTGAATATTTTTCTTAATCTCTTCGGGCCTCGAGAGGTGATGGGTGATGGTTACCCCCCCCTTCTTTTTAGGTGGGGGTTTTTTTACCCTCCTTCTCACTGGAACAAAATTATTCCGGTGAATTTTTATCAGACAATTAATGTAGCAATACGCAAAGTCTCCATTATTTGCCTGTTATCGTTCTGCCTTTCGGGCCTAGCCTCTCAAAATGTAAGTGCGGCATATCAACGAATTATTTCCACATCTCCCTCCATCACAGAAATTATTTTTGCAATAGGTGCCGGAGATCGGGTGGTCGGAGTAACCGATTTCTGCAGTTATCCTGAAAGGGCCTGTAGTCTCCCTAGTATTGGTGGGCCCTTGAACCCAAGTACCGAGGCATGGATTAGCCTAAAGCCCGATCTCATCATTCATCAAACAGATAGTGAAATCATTCATAAAAATGCAAATAATTTTGGTATTCCATCTTTGGCGGTATCCGTCGAGAACATAAAAAGCATTTTAACAACAACCCAAAAAATTGCCGATTCATTAAATATCCCAAGACAAGGACAACAACTGGTTCAAAAGTTAAAAACAGGAATCAAACATTATCAAACTCAGCTGAAGTCCCAAGTACCGAAGCAAGTTTTATTATTACTTGGGGATACCAATGATCCAGCACGCGATCTTTATGCCGTAGGAAAAGGAACCTTCTTAGACGAATTATTATCCATTGCAGGCGGAGAGAATGTTCTTCCCAACACCATGGCAAAGTATCCCAAGTTATCTAAAGAATTCATTATTAGTAAATCGCCCGAAGTCATCATAGAAGTAGGTCCAATGTCTAACCTAACCAAAATAGAAATAAAAAAAAGAAAACAGGACTGGAGCAAATTTTCAACTATACGTGCTATCCAAACTGACAATATCCACTTTATTGGTGCTGACTACATACTTATCCCCGGTCCGCGCCTTTTGAATATCATAGGTAAGTTTTCACATACTATTCACCCGAGCTTATTTCCCGACCGATATCAATCGAGACAAGAAAAAGTATCACAATGAACCAACCAATTATCCAAGTTAAAAACACCACTTTTTCTTACCATCAGACACCCGTTCTACACTCTATTTCTATAGATATTCCGGTGGGGCAGTTTATTGGAGTCATCGGCCCTAATGGTTCAGGCAAGTCAACACTTTTAAAATTACTTGGCGGAGTGCTTACAGCAGGTTCTGGAAATTTATTATTCAATGGAACGGATTATTTGAACAAAAATCGAAAACAACTTGCACGCTCTATCACATGGGTTGCACAAGATCATCCCATGGTCTTTCCTTTTAAAGTATCAGAAATTGTTCTAATGGGGCGACACCCTTACCTTTCTCCATTCACATTTGAAGGTGAAGAGGATATTAAAATTGTAAGAAGTGCAATGGAGCGAACCCAAACTTTACAATTTGCACAACGTAGTTTTAATGAAATCAGTGGTGGAGAAAAACAACGGGTAATGATTGCGGGCGCTATCGCTCAAGAACCCGAAGTAATGATTCTTGATGAACCCACATCAGCACTCGACATCAAGTACCAGATTCAAATTTTAAACATCTTGAAGGAACTTAATGTAGACAAGAATGTAACAGTGATTTTAGCTTTGCATGATTTGCATCTAGCCGCAAAGTTCTGTGACCGTCTAATCCTTCTCGATCATGGCCAAGTATTTCAAGATGGTTCACCGGAAGAAGTCTTAAAAAAGGAACACCTTGAAAAGGTATACGGTGTCGAAGTCCATCTGATTCGTGACCATGAAGGCAAGATCATGATTTCTCCGGGTACGTTATGCACACAATGAATCTTACTTTAATCAACCGGAAGCATTACGTAACCACCATTGGTTTATTTTTTTTATTGTTCCTAGCAACCCTGCTGATTACACCAATGATTGGACCCACCGAGATCGATTTAGGAAAAGCTCTTTCGAAGGACATTCCGTTCAGTGACAATGTCGATGCCAACATTCTGTTCCTAGCTCGAGTCCCAAGAATTTTTCTTGCGGCTCTTACCGGGGCAGCACTTTCAGTAGCTGGAGCCGTATTCCAATCTCTCCTCCGAAATGACTTAGCGGCTCCGTTTACCCTTGGGGTTTCAAGTGGGGCTGCACTGGGAGCGGTGATCGCCATAAGCCTTGGTTTATCTTATACCGTATGGGGAATCCCAACTGTTCCCATCGCAGCATTCTTGGGCGCGTTGGGAGCCATTACTCTTGTTTTCTCATTGGCTAGAACGAGAAGTGGAGAATTCCCCACTACAGTTTTACTTCTTGCTGGCGTAACAGCTAACTTCTTTTTTGCCGCCATGGTGATGTTTATTCATTACCTATCTGACTTCACACAATCTTTTAGAATTGTTCGCTGGTTGATGGGCGGGCTCGATATCACTGACTACAAAACCCTATTATCAATTTGTCCCATGATAGTTATTGGCTTTGCAACTCTTATGTTTATTAGCCGAGATTTAAATTTAATGAGTACGGGAATTCAATCTGCTATGAGCAGAGGCGTTGACACAGTAAAAACTCAGAAAATTGGTTTCTTGATGGCTTCCCTGCTTACGGGAACGGTGGTAGCGGTGAGTGGCCCGATCGGTTTCGTTGGACTAATAGTTCCACACATAATTCGCCTAATGGTAGGCCCCGACTTGAGACTATTATTGCCAGCATCTATTTTTTTTGGAGCAAGTTTTCTTATTCTTTGCGATACCGTAGCGCGAACAATTATTGCGCCAACCGAGATACCCGTTGGCATTATCACAGCCATGCTTGGGGGGCCTTTTTTTGTATGGCTTTTGAAAAGGCCTAAAACATAACGATGATGAATTCTAAAAACGCATTGATGATTCAGGGAACAGGCTCAGGGGTTGGAAAGAGCATCATCACTGCCGCACTATGTAGGCATTTTTACAATAAGGGACATAAGGTGGCTCCCTTCAAAGCGCAGAATATGGCAAACAATGCATTCGTAACTAAAGACGGTGGCGAGATAGGACGCGCTCAGGCTTTTCAAGCCGAGGCGAGTGGTGTCGAACCTCATGTATCAATGAATCCGATTCTCTTAAAACCATGTACTGATGATAGTTCGCAAGTCATTATCATGGGTAAGGTCAAGACCACCTTAAATGCTAAAGATTATTATGATCAGTTTGACGAGCACCTATCCTATGTGACCGATGCATTTAATGAACTACACAAACAATATGACTTCATCATTATGGAAGGTGCAGGAAGTCCAGCTGAAATAAATTTAAAAGATTTTGACCTAGTAAATATGAAAGCAGCAGAAATAGCAAATGCACCTGTTTTACTTGTTGGCGATATTGATAGGGGTGGCGTATTCGCCTGGCTCAAGGGAACTCTGGATCTATTGACTCAAAAAGAAAGAGACCGTGTTAAAGGGGTTATCATAAATAAATTTCGCGGTGACATCGATATCCTCCTTCCAGGGTTGAAACAATTTGAAGAATTGACTGGGAAACCTGTTCTTGGAGTTATTCCTTTCATCAAAAACTTAACGGTTGATGAAGAAGATTCTATCCCAGCATGGCAATATCCAGCAACCACCCAAAATATCCAACCACTGGATGCAGCAGTTATTTGGTATCCACGTATTGCAAACTGCACAGACATGTCTCCCTTGGCACACGACCCGGCAATATCGATGAGATACGTATCCTATCCATCGCAGTTAGGGAATCCGGATATGATCATTCTACCCGGAACTAAAAATACCCT
>JAPYPK010000016.1 GCA_029937655.1 Nitrospinaceae bacterium | reverse complement strand
TTTTATATGATTTTTATAATGAGGAGATGACAGAATTTCTTTCTGAAATCTCTAAGCAAACCGCAGAGATTTCTTCACGTATTAATGAGTTTTACTCACGAGTTGCTGAAATTTCCACCCGGATTGATGCGGTTTCTTCCCGGACCGATGAGGTTATCGACGCAATCAAGCAACGTTAGCCATTGGTGGTTGGTTATGGGCCCGATTGGAAGCCAATGAGTCCTTCTTTAATTAACCTTAAGCTAAGGATAAAATTCAAATGCAAAAGATAATTTTTTTCCTAATTTTGGTGTTTTTTGTTTTTGGTATGGGATGTTCTGGAGAAAAAGATACTTCCAAGGTGTCCGATTCTAAGGAGAGTAAAGATGTCATGGCAAGCCTTCCTGAAGGACCTTTAAGTTTGCCGACAGAATCTGATCCGGAAGCAAACACCCATAACGATGAGGGCATTTTGCATTATAAAGAAGGGCACTTTGATATAGCCCTGAAACATTTTCGTGAAGCCGGCGAAATTCGGTCAGAAATTGGGGAGATTCATTTTAATGAGGCTTTGGCGTTAGATAAACTGGGTGATCATGGAGATGCTTCCAAGCATTTTAAGGTGGCCCAAGAAAATGCTAATGGAAACGCGTTGATTTTAGAATCAAAAATTTTGTTAGCCCATACTCAGTAAAATTTACTACCGACTACTTGATTGCATGGTTGGCTACGAGCTTTAAAAAATAATATTTAGATTTTATGAGATGAAAAAGTTTTTTTTGAAGGTTGTAGCATTTGTTGGCCTTGCGTTACTACCTGTTGCGGATCTTTATGCTGAGGTATACCTCAGCACAGAGCAAGCAAGAGAGGTGTTGTGGCAAAGCACCTCTATGAATCCTGTAACAGTAGTGCTGACAGACGAGCAAATGGATTCTATTGAGGATGCATCTGATACAAGAGTTTATAATGATGAATTAAAGGCATGGAAAACCGAAACTGGGGGGTGGTTTATTATTGACCAGGTTGTCGGTAAACATGAATATATAGATATGGCTGTGGCTTTAACTAAAGATGGCAAAGTGAAAGGAATTGAGATTTTACAATATCGTGAAGCTTATGGATCTCAAGTTAGACACCCCAAGTGGCTTGCTCAGTTTTTGGGTAAAGACCATACTGAGTACCTAGAGTTGGATGAGCAAATAAAAAGTATTTCAGGAGCTACTTTATCCTCTCGCCATATTACTGAAGGTATTAATCGGCTAACTCATACCTGGGATCAAGTGCTAAAACATTTGTAGTTTTGAGTGAGGACAAAGTCTGGTCATGCTGGCAACACAATCTGCAACTAATCATATCAAAAGATGCAAACCTCTACTCGGTACTTATGTTGAAGTTAGTGTGTCATTAGAAAGTGATGACAACGCTTTGCTTGATATAACGGAGTATGTGTTTTCTGAAATACAGAGGATTGAAAACTTAATGAGTTTTCATGATCCTGATAGTGAGCTTTCATACGTAAACAGGGAAGCATACAGGCACTCTTGTCCTATTTCTAAAGATATGGAGGAAGTGCTAACGGCAGCATTGACTTTAAGCAAAATAACCAACGGTATCTATGATATTTCTATCGCCCCCACTTTAGTGAGAAACGGCTTACTTCCAGATTACCTTCCTAATGTCGATGATGAACAGGCAAATTGGCAAGATGTCTCAATAGTGAATGGAAATATTAGCTTTAAAAGAAAAGCGCTGCTGGACTTAGGAGGAATAGCCAAAGGTTATGCTGTCGACAGAGCGCTGTGTATGGTGGAAAATCTGGTAGAGAACATAACTGTCAATGCGGGTGGTGATTTACGTATGAAAGAATGGTCAGGTCAATCAGTTGGTATTAAGGCGTCAAATGCTAAAGGTTTAAAATCCATAATACGCACTCCTATGCATCAAGCTGCCTTAGCAACTAGCGGCAATTACTATATGGATAGGAACAAAAATTCTATTATTCACTCGTCAACGAAAAAGGCAGTTAAAGATAAAAGAAGTGTTTCAGTTTTTGCATCAAGTTGCATGTTAGCTGACGCATTAACAAAAGTAGCTTTTCTGGATATAAACCTCATGCCAATTTTTAATTCATATGGAGCTAAAGCAATATCTGTTGATGAAAACGGCAACATTCAAGACTTATGTGAGGCTTTAGAAAATGGATAAAGCCAAAATTCAAAAACCTCAGCGAATATGGCTTTTTGCTCTTTTTGCTATTGCATGGTGTAGTGGTGTGGCTTTTTTTATCCTTAAAACCTGGTTTATAGTTGAAGGTGAATTTGGCCTTGAAAAGCATCCGTTTCAATTCTCTGCCCTACAAGTCCATGGGTTTGTAGCTTTCTTAATGATGATTACTTATGGCTATGTAATGGGAACACATGTGCGAGATACTTGGGAGGAAAAGCCAAAACAAGCTTTTGGTATATTGCTTGTTGCACTGCCAGCATTTCAGATGATAACAGCATATCTGCTTTATTATGTCGCAAAAGAAGAGTTGCGTGAAACCATAGAATATCTGCATCTTGGTGTAGGATTCACATTGCCATTTATTTTAATGACTCACGTACTTCGCAACAAAAAAATAAAGGCATCTCAAATTGCAAACATACTTGTCAAAGAAAAATTAAAAGCTAAAGAAAATAAACTTGAGGTTGGATTATCGACAAGTTCCAGTACCGCAGAACTTCAAGAAGACCTTGAGCAGGCAGAAATTAAATAACGGTTATATTTGATTATAATCAAACAAATGAAGAAGCTGACAAATGAAAATAAAATAATTTCAATCGACAGGCATATTATTAAGGCTCGTGTATATTTGCAATTCCTATTTAATAGTAATGTAGGTTTTTAACTAGTTAAATTCAATGAGTTAAGAATTTAGTAATAGTAGTCTGTAGCTATTTTCTTTACTCCCTCACCTTCGAAACCATCGGATAAAGAAATTAAACGAGATGACTCTGTCGGGCCATCTCGTTTTTTTTGTTTTTGGTGAGAGCAAAGAGAAAAGAGGGAAGATAAGAAAAGCATTCTTTTTGTTTGTGACTTTTGGACTCGTTGGACTCATGTGTGGAAGTGCGAGTGGGCAACAAGCAAAAAATATAATAAAGTTGAAAAGGGCGATAACTGTAAAGGATGCTTCTTAATAAAATGCAAAAGCATTTTTTCTTGAGGAGAGGAGAACTCAGATTGTTAATAGAAGATGACCCAAAAGTTCTATGAGTTCCACAAATGTTTTTAGCATATATTAGCCCTAAAATTTATGGGGCGAAAAATTTTTATGAGGTTGCATTCAACCGCCTAATATTTTGCTTCCCAACCAAAAAAAATCCTGATATCCAGAATCTCCATTGGAGGAAAAAAATTCAAGATATCAGGATAGAGTACCTACCACGCACTAGTACATATAGGCAACACCAAGATTTGTAGTGTACTTAGTTGATTCATCGCCGTACCACCAGTGAGTACGGTCCAGTTTAAGAGCCACAGCAGGAATTGGTTTGTAAGTAATTCCAAAAGTGACGATGTCACGAGAGGCTTTACCATCGACTTCACAATTAGATGTGCCGGCTGTGGTAGTCAAACAGTTCGATAAACTCGCCTGGGTATCGATCGATTCATACATGGCATGAGCGATCCAATCATGCTTCGTTTGTTTACCCATTAATTGAGGAATGTGAATACCCGCCTGAATGTTCATGCCAAAAATCCGATCACCTACGGATCCACTAGCGGTGCCTTCTGCTTTCGCAAACTGGTTGATCTCGGCTGCGTCTTCTATAGTGATGTTCACGATAGTCGAGTTCATCTCAAACCAACCGTTACGGTAATTGATATCCCCTTCAAGAAGGCCCATAAATCCGCCTTCATCTATTTTACCTTGAGTGGTATTTCCAGCAAAGAAGGAGGCCCCAGCCGAAAGGCCAGGAGCTAACATGGGCCACTCAACACGACCGGTCGCGGCCACATTCTCAAAGCACCTTTTATTGATTTGTCCGCGGCCACTGCGTATACCACTAGTATCTTTAAACTGGAGATCACAACCGCCATTACCGTTTCCACTACCAGCCGATGCACCCGATTGTTTGACAGATTGCAGGGAATTGACGATGTAAAGCCTGTAGTTGATGCCACCACTACTACCAAATATACCAGCACCCCCGGCACCCCATGTTGAAGGAATGATTTGGCTTTGTACGTAGGGGCGTTCCACTGTAAAGAACCGATTAGGTTCGTGGAACTCATTAAGAGCTCCCACTGGCATCAACATAACTCCCACCTTAAAATTAAGAGTGGGGGACACCAAAAAGTCCAGATGACCGTACTCGAACTCCAGTTCCTGAGATGCATGCTCAAAATCTATTTCAGCATTCAGATGAACCCAATCAGCCAAAGGAGCATGAACTCCAATAACAAATCGATGGTTATCAAGTTGGTTCTCTCCCTCCTGAATAGTTCCATGCATCTCACCATAACCATGAACTGAAACTTTGTTATGGTCTTCGGACGGTGCTCCACGCATCCTCCGGTTTTTCTTTTTCAAATCATCCACCTTACCCGAAAGTGAATCGATTTGCCGTTTCAACTCGTCCGTAGTGACAGAATATGCTGAGGTACTACCCAAGAACAGCAGCACCAGAGCCATCAATAAGAGCGTAAAAAACTTTTGTTTCATGAAAAATCTCCTTTTTCATCAAAAAATAAACTAAATTTATCTAAACTGGCCAACCAACATTTTCAAACATGATAAGTTTATTATGATTATGATTATGATTATCATTATTATTTAGTGAGATTATAATGTCAAGTGCAAAATAGCTGTTTTTCACCAGGCATCATTGATTTTTAACCGACAGCTCAACGAGTCAATGACAACCTTGCAGACATATCCAATTGAAAAAAAAAGAGTTATTCTATCTCAGTGGCTCTATTTTTTAACTCGTTTGTAATGGCATTTTGATATAGCCTTAAAATATTTTCGTGAAGCCGGTGAAATTCAGTCAGGGATGGGGGAGATTCATTCAATGAGGCCTTGGCGTTAGATAAACTAGGTGATCATGGAGATGCTTCCAAGCATTTTAAGGTGGACCAAGAAAATGCTAATGGGAACGCCTTAATTTTAGAATCAAAGAATTTGTTAGCCCATATCCAGTGAAACTCTAATTCTATTTTATTAACCAACTAGTTGGCATTTCTTTTTAAATAAGCGCGAATTGTCTGAATTTCTTGTTTATTATAGACAACGCCTCTGGCTACCATATGCCGCAACATTACATCTACCGTCTCTCACCCCATTCGCTTGCAGTACGGGCTCTCCAGGACGATGTTTGTCTATGACAATCGCTACATACTTTCTTAAATAACCGGGCATCCGGAGAATGTGTCTCTGGGAGTGTTTTCTGGTCTGAGGCGCAGGTAGTGATGAACAAAAGTAGTAATATTTTTAATTTTGAAATATTTGAATATTATAGTTTGGCGTTATACCAGTTAATGTATCTGCAAACGGTTTCTAAAAGAGCTTTCTTAGGGCTGCTAGTCTCCATGTCCCAAAGGAAGTTGATCTGCTGCCCCACTGAAATATATGCAGTGGTTTTTTTTACAAGTTACATCTTAATCAACTTGTTAATGGCATCAATAATGCGGTAAAGACCGCGCCCATCGATCAATTGCTTGGCTTTTAGACTCATTGATTCTAGTTTCGGTTTTTTGAAATCAAGGGCTTCGCGCAGTTTTTTTACGTCGTACTGGGTGCCTATTCCTAAATTGATCGCGGCTCCTGATTTTTCTACGAATCGAGCTTTGGTCTGCTGGTGTGCGACTTGGTTTACGACAAAGGCAGGCGTACCCACTGCCATAGCTTCGTGAAGGGTTACACCGCCAGAGCAAATCACCACATCATGCTCCCATAACATTTGAGCCATATTGGATATTGGATCTAGAACGTTTAATAACTTAAATTGATTTGAGAGTTTGTTAAGGTCAGGTGTAATATTCGCGTTATGTCCAATCAGAACCGTTATCTTCAGGCCATGTTTTTCTTGCAGAACAAAACTGGTTAAAGGAAGGGTTAGGTTTTTTGGGTCGGTAGCACCCATACTTATCAATACCGACTGAGAGGAAGCCCCAAAATTCCGTGACTGGGTATGGTAATAAGCAAAATCTGGATGTAATACAGAATAATCGGGTCCAAGTAATCCCCTCGTATAAGAAGGAAGACTTTTGGTTTCTGAAGGCGCTAAGTTGCAGTCTATAAGAATATCTACATGATTACGTCCTGCCCCCAAATCTTCAAAACTAGCGATATAGCGAGTGCATTTTTTTACTGAATAAACTAATGACTCAGTTGTGTCTTGTATATCGAGAATAACAAAATCATAAAACTTGTCTAAGTATTCGGCAATGGAAGATTCGGGATCCGTAATTACCAAGGTGAACTCTGCCTGGCTTAGCAAATCAATAGCAGGAGCAAAGTTAGGAATGTAAAAAGAAATCTCCCACCCTTGTTTTTTTAGTTCATTCGCTAGATTAATCTGGCGATAGATGTGTCCCATCCCATCAGAAATTGATGCTTTGCAATGAATTGCTACTGAGGACATGGTTATTAGCGCAAATGCGCAGAGTTTGCGTTGATACGGGAAAGAATTTCTCGATCTGAATATAGAACAGCTGACTGTTCTATGGACCGCCCTCTAAGTGCTCTCGGGAGTCTTTTAAGTGCCATATAAAATGCGACCCAGAACCGTGACTTTAATCGGAATAAATCACGTAATAAAAAGAGAGGAATATAAAATAGAAATGTGAGTGTCATGGATCGATCAAGGATATTTTTCCAAATAAAAAGATAATTATTTCGTGCAGAGATTAAAGAAATGCGTCGAAGTTTTTCTTGTCGAGTGATTGTTGCCTGTACTTTATGGTAAGCGATGGACTGTGGTTCATAATGGACCTTCCATCCGCGTTTGAGTGCTCGATAGGAGAGGTCAATTTCTTCATAATAAAGAGGGTGGTACATCGAGTCAAAGCCACCTAGGTCTAGGTATTTTTGTCGATTGACCATGAAAGCACCACCGCAGGCAAACAGGGTTTGGCTCTCGTCTTCCGGTGGCTTTTCGTAAAGATGGAAATGCCCTTTATGAAAGTAGCCACCCCTATTTCCATATAAAAAGGTAGTTTGATCAAAAGCAAATATTTTTCCACTAACTGCAAATGTATCTTTGTTGTCAAAGTGTAGAGCGAGGTAGTGCAAGGCTTTTGGGTCAAGTTTAATGTCGTTATTCATGGGCATGACAATCTTTGATTCTGCCAAATTTACAGCGTAATTATTTGCTTCTTGAAAACCGAGATTTTGTGGGGTTTGTTCTGCCCGAACTTGGGGAAATTCGTCAGTTAGGACTTTCAAACTATTGTCGTTGCTGCAGTCGTCTATGACCATCACTTCGTAACAATGGTGGCGGTCGAATCTCACGGCCTCTAGAACGGTTGGTAGACATTCTCTCAGCAGTTTTGATCCGTTCCAGTTTGTTATAATGAGAGTGATTTCAGGTTTCATAAGGGTTTGGGGTTAGAACGTACAGGTTTGAATACCTAGTTACTTCTTCTATATTAAGGGAAAAGTAGCGGGTGGTCTTGTTTTGTTTTTAATCAGGCTTTGGTGAAAGGAAAGTATGAATTTACTGTAAACTTAGTGCTTCACCGAGAAGGAAACCGGGTTAGATTTTTTTTGAATTATTTTTTAATCGGTGTGTATTTGAACTGACAAAGTGTTCCAAGTTTTGCGAACAGATTGGTTAGTTTCAAGTCCACGTAATCCTCCCTGGCGTTCCACTGTATCTTGTCGAATTCACAGGCAGTGGGAATATGGTCGACTCTACCAAAACGGATAAAAAATTCGGCGAACCAGCATTTCTTGAACTTGAAGTTTAATTCGGTCGCATCGTTTTTTTTGACATCCGGCATGAAATGTTTCCAGCCAAAAGTATCTTCAAAGTTATCTTGACTGGAATCGACAAAAGCTTTGAATGGATTGGCTGATGCTTTTTCACCTGCTATAGCTTTCTCCATTTCAGGCTTTAACCATTCCCGAAGAGCATGGGTTATGTATTGGCGGGCTCGATCAATTCTAATATTATAATCTTCAAGGACATTATGAGTGGTGTACATAAACAACGCAAGAATGGTCAACCGTTGAGTTGGGGCGTCTAATTTTTCCCCATCTTCGTATTCCCATAGCTTTACGAAAAGTTCCGTGATTTTATCTTTATCGATAATAACATCCTCTGTGTCCAAATGTTTTAGAATGGGTTCTATATACGCGGCGACTTTTTTGGCAAACTCAGAATCTGTCGTTGTTTCGCTATCCTTGATATCAGTCATGGTTAAGTTTTCCAAAAAATAGATTATAAAAATACAGAAAAACAAGAAAACCCACGCCCGATTTTTGTTATGGTCGAGTTGTTCTCCAGTACATAATTATGTGTTACAAAAAATAGCATATTGCAGGGTAAAGGATCAAGGTTATTAGGTTTGAGAGTAATAATAGATAATGGCAGGATCAAGTGTTCTCATATAGAATGACTATTTAAATTCTCTTAAATTCATGAAGCAAGGTTTGTTTGACATAGTAATTATTGGTGCCGGGGTTATCGGACACAGCATTGCATTTAGGTTGAAGCAATGCCGGCCGGATCTTAACTTGGCAGTTCTTGGCGATCCTATGAATTCACTCATGGCTTCTCGGGCTGCAGCGGGCATGTTGGCTCCTTTTGGTGAATGTAGCGAAGCAGATGGGTTTTTTAGATTCTGTCGGGAGTCTCTTCTGCAATACCCTGATTTCATAAATGACTTAATTTCAACAAGTGATATTCCCGTTCACCTTTCCATGAAAGGCTCTCTCATGCCTTCATCGTCACTTGCAAACGACTGGGAAAAACGAATTCGTTTTTTTCGTGAAGAAAATATTCCTCATGAAATTTGGTCCCCGGCGAGATGCCAGCAATTAGCCCCAGCTCTAGCCGCATCTTGTGGTGAAGTATTGTGGGTGGGGGAAGGTCAGGTCAATAATAGGGAAATGCACGATGCTCTTGTAGCTGCTTCCAGAAAGCTGGGGGTTGAAATTTTTGAAAAAAATGTGACTGGGTTTGTTCGTGATTCTTCAATCGTTGAAGCCGCAATTACAAGCACGATGGAAGTTAGGAGCCAAAAATTTATTCTTGCTTCTGGAAGTTGGTCGTCGCAATTGGGAGATGCTCTCGATGTCTCTCTCCCATTAAAACCGATAAAAGGGCAAATGTGTCGGGTGCAAGTACAGGATGATCAACTTGATTATACTGTCCACGGTTTGATGACATATGTTGCCCCGTGGAGAGGGGGGAAAGGCTTTGTGTTGGGAACAACTATGGAAGATCGAGGATTCGACCCCGTAATTGAAGAAGGTGTGATCCAGGGTCTTATCGAACGGGCGGCGGAGGTGATACCCTGCCTCAAAGAAGCTCCACTGATTGAGAGCTGGGCAGGTTTACGCCCTGCTGCTGAGGACTTGATGCCTATTATGGGGAAAAGCTCTCGTTACAAAAATCTTTTTTATTCGACAGGGCATTATCGCAACGGAATATTGCAAACACCTAAGCAGGCTGATTACATAGTGCAAACAATTTTAGAGACTCTGGCTGACGAAATACCCGAATTTTCTCCACAGCGTTATAATTTATAATCCAATTAAAATATATTTTTATGTCTAGTGACTACACGGAAAATTGCGACCTAGAACGTGATTTTAGAAATATTTGGCACCCCTGCACCCAGATGAGGGAGCATGAATTAGCACCTCTTCTTCTTATTGAAAAAGGTGATGGCATTTACTTGATTGACAGGGATGGAAAGCGATACATAGATGTTATTTCCTCCTGGTGGGTAAACCTATTTGGTCATAATCACCCGCGTCTAAACAAAGCGTTGAAGGACCAGTTAGATCAGATGGCGCACGTAATGTTTGCTGGCATTACACATAGCCCTGCTATTAATCTGGCTGAGTCTTTAGTTGAGTTAACACCGTCAAATTTAACAAAAGTGTTTTTTTCCGATAACGGTTCGACATCAGTGGAAATAGCTCTCAAGATGAGCCTTCAGTACTGGAAACAAGTTGGGGAAAGTCAACGAACGAAGTTTGTTTATCTTTCTGGTAGTTATCATGGAGAAACACTTGGGGCCTTGTCAGTTTGTGGAATAAATTTATTTCGCGAAAAGTTTAAAAACGTACTCATGGAAAACATTGAAGTTCAAGGCCCGGATTGCTACCGATGTCCATATGACCTTAAGCCTGAAAGTTGCAAGGCTGAATGTTTTGAACATTTGGAGAAAGCACTTGAGAAAAATAAAGGAGCTGTTGCAGGGGTGATTGTTGAGCCACTTGTTCAGGGGGCATCTGGAATGAAAATGTATTCTCCAGTTTACCTTAAAAAACTGCAGGAGGCCTGTGAGGATCACAAAGTACATACGATTTATGATGAAGTCGCCGTTGGGTTTGGTCGAACGGGTTCCCTTTTTGTTTGTGATAGCCATGGGCTAAAGCCAACATTTTTATGTTTGTCCAAGGGTATTACCTCAGGTTATCTGCCCCTTGCAGCAACATTGACAAGTGATCAAATATATCAGGCATTTTATGGCGAACCAGCATCTATGAACCTCTTTATTCACAGTCATAGTTATTCGGCGAACCCTTTAGCTTGTGCTTGTGCAAACGAAACCTTATCTTTATTGACAAAAAATAATTTTTTAGAAAACCTAAAACCTAAAATTAAATTTCTTGAAGAAACAGGCGGTTCGTTAAGCGAAATAAAGTGGTGTGGTGAGTTCCGGCAAAGAGGAATGATAGCTGCTATTGAATTGGTGCAAGACAAGTTGAGTAAAGATGCTTTCCCTTTGAAAGACCGAGTAGGATATAAGGTCTATCTTGAGGGACTCAAGCGGGGAGTTTTCATGAGACCATTGGGGGACGTTATTTATTTTATACCACCTTTAATTATAACAAACGAAGAAATAGAGATTATGATGAATGCAGCATTTGAAAGTATTGAAGCGGTACTTGGTTAACTTAAAAAGAAAGGATCGTTGATAATGTATGAGGTGACAGTGAAAGCAGGATTTTCGGCTGCACATCAGCTTCGCTATTACGATGGTAAATATGAAAACCTGCATGGTCATAACTGGACGGCAATTGTGACTGTGGAAACTAAGGAGTTAGACAAGATTGGATTGGGAGTTGATTTTGTGGTCCTTAAGAAAAATGTTGCTGATATTTTAAGTCGCCTTGACTATAAAAATATTAACGAGGTTCCCCCTTTTGACTCGGAAAATCCTTCTGCTGAAAATATTTCTCGATGGCTATTTGGCGAGTTGGCTATTTTGATAAATAGCGATAATGCTCGTTTAAAAAGGGTCGAAATTAAAGAGTTTGATGACTGCGGCGCTGCTTACTTTGAATAAGAAAACTTTGTGCTTCATCGTAATTAAGTTTTTAAAATTTTGGAGACATCACTTTTATTTTAAAACTCCCCTTACAAGAGAACTTTTTATATGTCGAATGATTAGTTAATCTATTTCACTAAACGGTCACCTTCGTGGCAAGCAAAGCCCCCTTGGGCTTAGAATTTATTGTAAATTTCCAGAAGTTAGATTAACCAACAAACTCTTAACAGAATATATGGTTCATCACTTGATCGAAGACCTTATCCTTTTATTACTAGTTTCCCTGCCTATAAACATTGTGTTTCATCGGATTAAACTTCCCTCGGTAATGGGGTACCTAATTGCTGGGGTTTTAATTGGTCCCCACGGACTAAAGCTGATTTCAGATGTTTCAGCGGTTAAGGAACTGGCAGAAATAGGGGTCGTTTTGCTTTTATTCGTGATTGGTTTGGAGTTTTCTCTAGGGCGATTACTCAAAAACTTAACTTCAGTTCTAGGGACCGGTAGTCTTCAACTGGGAATGACCACGCTTGCCGCATGGTTTGTTTTTGTGGAAATGAATTTTCAACAAAATCAAAGCATTGCTCTAGGACTGATCATTGCTTTGAGTAGTACAGCAATCGTTCTGAAAATGGCTACCGATAACGCTGAGATAGATACACTGTCTGGGAAACTTTGTATTGGCATTCTCCTGTTCCAAGATTTATGCGTAGTTCCAATCATGCTCATTTTACCTCTTCTTGGTCAGTCAGGAGTGCACTCTAGTTTTGACTTTATATTCGAAGTAGCTAAATCACTTGTTGCCGTAGTTGGGATTTTTTTCCTGTCTCGCTTGATTGTCCCAAAAGCTTTGGCGTGGATTGCCCGTATAGGGAATAAGGAACATCTCACCTTATCTGTAGTATTTATAATTCTTTTCACTGGTTGGGTTTCTCAGGAGGTGGGCTTGACTCTGGCCATGGGAGCACTGATTGCCGGGATGATTATTTCTGAGTCTGAATATAACCATCAGATTATCCTTGATATCTTGCCCTTAAGAGACTACTTCAGCAGTATTTTCTTTATTTCTGTTGGCATGCTTTTACAAATAGATGTTTTTGCGGATTCTATTTTGACTTGCCTGGCACTTACCGTGCTTGTAGTTCTGGTTAAAGGAGTATTTACTACTTTATCCTGTTTACTTGTTCGGGTGCCTTTAAGAATTTCTTTTGTAGTTGGCTTGCGTTTGGCTCAAGTCGGAGAATTTTCTCTAATTCTCTCAGCCATGGCATTAAACCAAGGATTATTCGACTCGCATCAATACCAGATATTACTCATTGTTTCTATTCTTTCTATGCTTTTGGCTCCGCTATTGATCCAGATTTCCACCGGGCTTTCAATTAAGTTGTTTTCTAAATGGAAGTCCAAAGAAATCACTTCAAATGAGGGTAAGGACCCTAAGCTAAAAGACCATGTTGTCATTGTTGGGTACGGCGTTGGCGGCAGGACACTTGCTCAGGTGCTTCTTGAAGCGAAAATTCCTTTTTTAGTTTTAGAGTTGGATGGTGAGCGGGTAAGGAGAGCTTTAACAGAAGGAATCACCATTCTTTATGGTGATTGCGCACAAGAGCAGACATTGATTCGAGCCGGTTTAAGAGATGCTCGTATGATAGTTATAAAAATTTCAGACTATACGGTTACGGAAAAAACAGTTCGTCTTTCACGGAAGATTAATCCCCAAGCCAATATTATGGTACGAACTCGGCGAACCGATCAAGTTGAGGAACTTAAAAATGCCGGAGCGGACCAGGTAATTCCAGAAGAATTTGAGACGTCTATAGAAATTTTTTCGAGAGTACTACGAGATTATCATGTTCCTAATAATATTATAGAGCAACAGGTGGAATTGATCAGGTTGGAAGGCTATAGCATGTTTCGGGGCTTAGCTTTAAACACAGACAGTCTGAAGAAGTTTTCCACCTATTTGACAGCTACTCTTACGGAGTCTTACTTAGTGTCGGAAGAGAGCTGGGCTTGTGGACAAACAGTAGGAGATATAAATATTCCATCTAGGACTGGGGCAATTATCGTTGCCGTGGTAAAAAATAATAAACCTTATGCCAACCCTGACCAAAAATTACTTGTCCAGTCTGGGGATACTTTTATTCTTCTCGGCAGTCATATTCAATTAGACCAATCATTAAAGATGCTAAGATATGGCGACAGCGGTGGAGGGGAGAAAAGCACTTTAAGATGAAGACAAGGACTTTCTTCGGTTGCCTTTTAAGTTAAAGGTTTTGGCCTGATATTAAATGGCGTAAGGCATTCTATTAAATTTTGGTGCGATGGGTTTTACGCAAACCTTTCATGCACAATACATTAACAACCTTGATCCTCAAAGTAGGAGGGTTATTTCTCTATGGGGGTGCTAAATGCCGCTTTGGTTGATAATTGGTATTGGTAGTTTTATAGGTGGTATTTTGAGGTATTGGATCAGCGGATGGGTTCAAAGTGGTGCCCTAACTTTTCCCTTGGGAACGCTTAGTGTTAATTTTATAGGGAGCTTGATTTTGAGTTTAATAATGTACCTTTCTGAGCACGCAGGATTTTTTAGTGCGGAGGTTCGAGTTTTTTGGACTATTGGACTATTGGGGTCGTTTACTACGATGTCTACATTCAGTTACGAGTCTTTTCGATTACTTGAACAGAACGAAAACATACTATTTGGGTTGAATATTGCGGGTACGTTGATCCTAACGCTAGCAGCTGTTTATATGGGGAAACTTATCGTGCTTAACTTTATGGTGGGGGCAAAATGAAAAAAGGAAATATTAAAACTATTTACTGCAATGATTCTACAGAATAAATGCATATCTCCCCCACATTATATCTGACAGGCGAAGGTGCGCTGTTACAAGGATAATTTGTTATGAAAGATTGTAAAGATCAATACTTAAAGGGAAAACGAATTTCTCCTGCTCCCATAGTAGATGAGTTAAGTGTAAAAGACTTGATTGATAACCACTTTAATGGGTACAACGCTGCCCGTATTCAAGAGCTTTGCCATCTAATTTCCGAGAAAATGTCATCTCAGGATGTCTATGTTGGTTTTAGTCTTTCAGGCGCATTAACTCCGGCGGGTTTAGGCTCATCCTGTATTGTCCCGATGATAAGGTCTGGCATGATTGACTATATTGTGACGACTGGAGCCAATTTGTATCATGATTTGCATCACTCCTTGGATCTCCCTCTATCCCAGGGGACGCCTTTCGTCAACGATAATGAATTGTTCGAAAAGGATATTATCCGTATTTACGACATTTTCATGGAATACGAAGTGTTGGCTGCAACTGACAATTGGTTGATGCGGACATTTTCAAGGCCAGAATTTCAAAAGCGAATGGGAACGCGGGAGTTGCATTATTTGCTAGGAAAATTTGCTGATGAGGTTGAAAAAGAGCGCGGTACAGTCGGGAAAAGTTTTATTGCAGAAGCATACCGCTATGAAGTTCCTATCTATACTCCGTCGCCAGGGGATAGTACGCTGGGGTTGGATATTGCGGCACTCAACCTAGTCGGGAAGTCTATCTACATAGACTCCTCTATCGATGTAAATGAAACAGCTGCTCTGATTCTTGAGGCGAAGCAAATTGGCAAAAGTGGTGTTGTTGTCTGGGGAGGAGGGTCGCCAAAAAACTTTATTTTGCAGCCAGAGCCTGCTCTGCAGGAAGTCCTTGGCTTTGACATTAAAGGGCATGATTATTTTGTTCAAGTTACCGATGCACGTCCAGATACAGGAGGACTTTCAGGGGCGACCCCAAACGAAGCTGTGAGTTGGGCTAAGATAGATCCGGATACTGTAAATCAATCAGTTGTTTGCTATAGTGACACCACGATCGTCATGCCATTGTTAACGGCATATCTTGAAAGTTGCAAAATAAGGCGCGAGCCAAAACGACTATATAAAAAGCTTCCCAAGTTAACAGATAAGCTTCGTGAAAAGTTTTTGCAACAGAAAGATCTTATCTTAGGGAAGCGCAGTGTGGCTGATACGATACAGTTCCTCAAAGGAAGTAAGGGTTAGGTCTGAGTCTTTATTCAAAAAGGTTCCTCTCCTCAAAGGTAGATAAATTTCATGTATGAAATAGGAGGGTAGTATGAGATCGAGCGATTGTACATTGTTTAGTGGCGGTGCCAAAGGAGCAGAGGAAGAATTTGGTGTCCAGGCAGAAAAAAATGGGGTAGAAGAGGTGTGCTTTACTTTTGATGGTCACTCAACAAACCGTAAGCGCGGTGTGCATTTCTTAACCAATGAAGAGTTAATAAAGGGGGAGGTCAGTTTGGTCTACGTGTCCAAACTGATGAGCCGATCTTACACGCATGGTCCAAAATTAAAAAAAGTATTGCAAAGCATCTGGCATCAAATCAATAACGCGGAAGAAGTTTTTGTTGTTGGAAAAATTCTTGACGATGGAACTGTTAAAGGGGGTACCGGTTGGGGGGCTGAATTTGCAAAACTGTGCAATAAGCCACTGTGCGTATTTGATCAAGATGCAAAGGAGTGGTTGAAGTGGAATCAAAATCGATGGGGAAAGGTATCTCCAAAAATAAAGAAGAAGCATTTCGCCGGTGGGGGTACTAGGTTTTTAACGTCCGAGGGAAAAAAAGCGATCGCGGATTTATATGCAGGGTCATTTAAGTAAGTCGATAATCTAGGTGAGCATATTCTGAAAAATGAATTCTAGAGAGCGAGAAGAATTTAAAGAAGTAATCTTAAGCGAAATAGCTTCTCAGAAGCATCAAATAGAAAGCCTATTAAAGTCGACTAAGCCTATTGCGCCGGATAATGCGATAGGGCGTCTTACTCGGATGGAAGCTATTGGAAGTAAGGGTGTCAGTGAAGCGTCGTTGGGCTCTGCACAAAGAAAACTTGCTAGGTTAGAAACCGCTCTGAATAAAACCGAGGACCCAGAGTTTGGAGTTTGCATTCGGTGCTCGAGCCAAATTCCAAAAGGGCGCATGCTTTTGATACCGGAAAGCGTAACTTGCGTTGCTTGCGCGTAGAATACGCAGGTCCCATGGATAAGCTTTGATTTAGACCAACTAGTCCTTGGAATACTATTGTGATACAACTGTTAGGCTAACTGGAAAATCAGGGAGATCAACTCCTTTTAATAGTGACTATTTTTTTAACGATATGGGCTTATAGCTATTGTTATAAGTCCTTTTTTTATTTTGCAAACCTAATAATGATTATAGCTAATAATATTGAAAAATCTTTTGGACCCCAGATCCTATTTGGAGGAGTTTCCTTCCTTATGAATGAGGGAGAACGCGTCGGTTTAGTAGGTAAAAATGGAACAGGAAAGTCAACTTTATTTAAGATGATCCTTGGACAGGAGAGCCCAGATTCCGGGGCCTTAATAATTCCCAAGGGCTATCGGATCGGTGCCCTAGAACAAATTATATCTTTCACTCAATCTACCGTTCTCAAGGAGTGTGTTCAGGCATTAAGTTCTGAAAAGCAATGGGAACATTACAAAGCAGAGATCATCCTTTCTGGGCTAGGTTTTTCTGAGCAAGATTTTCATAAAGACCCTGCGACTTTCAGTGGTGGTTATCAGGTAAGAATTAACCTTTGCAAGGCTCTATTAGCTAGTCCCAATATGCTTCTTCTTGATGAACCCACTAATTATCTAGATATACTTTCACTCCGTTGGTTGAAGGAATATCTCAATAATTGGCCTGGAGAAATGATGTTAATTACTCACGATCGTGATTTTATGGATAAAGTTACTACTCATACGCTTGGCATCCACCGGAAAAAGGCCAAAAAAGTTAAGGGTGATACTATAAAATTTTATGAGCAAATTGTTCAAGAGGAAGAGGCTTATGAATTAACCCGAAAAAATATGGAGACAAAACGAAAAGAAATGCAGTCTCTTGTGGATCGTTTTAGAGCGAAGGCTTCCAAGGCTTCTATGGCTCAGTCAAGATTGAAAATGATGGAAAAAATGGGGACCATGGAAAAACTCGATACTGAAAAGAATTTAGGATTTCGGTTTAATTATCTTTCATGTCCCGGAAAAACATTAATGACAATAAAAGACCTTTCTTTTTCCTATGACAGTAAACCTGAAAACAATATTTTTTCTGGTTTATCTTTTTCTATTGGGAGTCAAGACCGTATAGGAATTATTGGGGCCAACGGGAAAGGTAAGTCGACACTGATCAATTGTTTAGCAGGTGAATTGGTTTATAGTTCGGGGTCTATCACTAAGCATCCTTCTACCCGTCTAGGGCATTTCGGCCAGACTAATATCGACCGACTCGATGCGCAGAATCGTGTGATAGATGAGATATTACGGGAAAATCCTAGTCTTTCTTTGCAAGCTGCCCATAGCATCTGTGGGGCAATGATGTTTGATGGAGACTTAAGTAAAAAAAAAGTAAGTGTATTGTCTGGAGGTGAAAGGAGTCGAGTTTTACTAGGGAAAATAATTTCTCATCCTACCAATGTCTTACTTTTGGACGAACCATCTCATCACTTAGATGTTGAGTCTATAGAGGCCTTGATTGAAGAATTAGATAATTATGCCGGTGCTTTAGTGATTGTTACTCACTCCGAACTCATTCTTAAAAGCTTGGCTAAAAATTTAATCATTTTTCATCAAGGTCGATCGGAATATTTTCATGGAGGATACGATCACTTTTTAGAAAAAGTAGGTTGGGAGGGAGAACCAACTACAGCAAAAAAAGAAAAAACTAAAATTAACAAAAAAGAGGCTCGTAGATTACGAGCCTTAGAGAGGCAAAAAGAGAGAATCAGTTGATAGCTAGGCTAAGGGGAGGTTGAGAACGTTGATGGGTGGATAAGTGAGTTTATAATTGTAAGTATGCTGAGGACTAAAGGAAACGGGGACCAAATAAATGGGTTGGAAGCCCATCGAAGGGTACCTGATTCGGAAGAGCTTGAAAGGGGGATCGCCTTCAATGGACTTCCTTAGGAGGAGGTTACTACGCAACAAACTGTAACACTTGAAACGAAATGTTTCAAGTGTTTTTTTGTTAAAATTTCAGGGTCTTATTTAAGCGGGTTTTATACGTTAGATAATTTTTGTTTGTACCAGGTGTTAAAATTCTCACTCAAAAACTTGGATATAAAAATTAGTTTAATTTTTTTTTTTGTTTTTGGTCTGGTTTTTTTTTTGGGGCAAACCTTGACGAATTCCCTAACTTTTTTGCTAAACTAAAAAGTAGCCAAAGGGCCAAGAAACCGAATGTCATCCCATAAATTATGTAGGTCCCTTTGTCCATATTTTCGTCTTTATTTAATCATTAAACGAAACTTTACATACTAAAATATGGTTATGATACTCGATAAAACAGGTCTTTATAAACCATTTTAATTTTTATGAAAGATTGATAGTTAGTTCATTGTGTTTTAGCGCAATGCCGTCAATAGAAAAATTCGATATATTAATCACTACATTATTTTTATTCAAATAAAACTATTTTGTCTGCCCTATCCTTGAAATAAAAGTATTTAATAGACGATTAACTCTAAGTTAATAACTATAAACTAGCCTGCCCTACATAGCTTAATTCTGTGACTACTCACATTATTTTTGAAAGAGGGCTAAGTATTAAGTGGTAAAAAGAAATATTTTAAGGTTCTTGGCTTACTGTTGTGTTTAAATTGACATGTATGTTCCTTTGGTGCTGAAGATTAGTGGTGATTTGAAGTTAAATTTCTTTGAATGAGAAAGCTCTATTTATGCTAAAAAAGTGTTAAGGAATTATTGAAAAATTTTTAAAAAATTCTAAAATAGTAGTGTGCTTTTTTTTCTAAGGATGCTCCCGATGAATAAAATAATATTTCCCATTATTTGTTGTGTTTTACTTTCTAATCAAGTATTAGCCAATGAGTTGTTGGTTGTCAGTGGTAAAAACTCCAAAAATTCAAAGAAATGGCAAGAGGAAGTTTCGCAAGAATATAGTCTAAGTGAAATAGGAAAAGAAACCCCGGTTAAAATAGTTTCTGTCGAAGGTAATAAGTTTCCAAGGTGGTTTATGAAGGCTATGGAAGAAGGACGCATAGGCCAAATAGTAGGGACACCCACCTTTATCATTTGGGATGATGTGAACAAAAAAGAATTAGGAAGATTAGAAGGTTTTACGCAGAAAGAAAAATTTTATTTGCAATTGGATAAAGCTTTGCTGCAGATAAGTCAAGGGTTACATCCTGGGCGTCGAGAGGGATCGGGAGGTCATAAGCCGGAAGGTTCTGGAGGCAGTCAACGAAGAGAGGGATCGGGGGGGATGAGTCAAGATATTATGGACCACGTTTATAAAACCCCTGATGAAGCAAAACGTGCATCAGAAATGCTTGGGTTTGGAGGGGAAATTCACAGCCACGAAACTCCTCAGGGGAATATTTATATGCCAGGTCCAACTATGTAAGAGGTGAAATACAGCTTAAAAAAAATATCTTCTGCTGTCGGGCCGTTGTTAAAAGTAATTGCTTCTGGGTGTAGGCTTTGTGTAATTGAATAAATTTTCTGATCTGGTGATGCGTGCCAAGTAAGTTTATATTTAGGTCGTAAATTTCTGTTAGTACAACCTCGTTTTTTATCTCTTCCCTTTTTATAAGAAAATCTATTTTCTAATACTTTAATAATAACAATAAGATAAGCTAGAAACGATTGTGTAGATAAAATTAGTTTAACCACTGATTAACCAGAGATTAATTTTTAGTTAATCGAATGTTAATGTTTGCGATCTATACTAGGGATTGTTTGGCAATACAGGTCTCCTCCTGTAAAAGCTCTTTTCTTTTGGGTTTTCCCGCACAGTACCCTTTAGAAAAGAGTTTTTTTTGGAAATTTAAAAGCAGGGTGTGGTATCACAATCAAAACCTTTCATAATAAATAAGCTTACATACACCCTGATATATCCTAATCAAAAAATGAACTGCTGGGCTTGATTGGAAACAATGCTGAGTCAGGTCCACGAGTTTGTCATCAATTAGTTGTTGCTTTGCCGCCTCTTGTAGCCCCTTCTGATAAATTAAAAGAATCTTATTTCGTTGATTTAGGTAAGGTCTTGAAATAGTAACGTTTTTTTTGCTTTAATAAAAAAACAAGCATAGCCACAGTCAATAAGAGATATATGATTAAAATTAAATGGAATATGAATTTTAAAATGGGTGCATTGAATCGATACTATAGAATTTATTAAAACATTCGTTATTTTGTTGGCGATCATTGATCCCATTGGGAATATCCCGGTGGTAATGGTGTTAACAGAAAATAAGTCCGTCGATGAATATAGATCTATAACACTGAAGACGTGTTGCGCGGTTGTTATTTTATTGTCTGTTTCCTTTTTATTTGGGAGATACGTTTTAGTTTTTTTTGGTATCAAGATGGCAGCTTTTGAACTAGTGGGAAGTGTCTTCTTACTTTACGTTGCCTTTACTATGCTAGTCAATATCAAAAAATCATTTCTATATTCAGATGCTTTAGAAGAAAAAGAAAATATAGCCTTTATACCTATGACTTTTCCACTCCTAGTGGGTCCGGCAGCCATGAGCTCTGTGATTATTCAGTCTCATAACATAACAGCTTGGCAGGATAAGTTAATTTTTGTTGGGGAGTTTGTTGTGGTAGGTGCTTTGGTCGGATTGACTCTTAGACTCTCAAAAATGCTCTTAGAAAATCTAGGTAAGACAGGAATTAAATTTATAACTCAAACCATGGGGCTTTTATTAGGAAGCTTAGCCATTGGTCTCATTGCAGATGCTTTAAAGCAATTATTGCCCGGCCTGTCTTAAGTTGACTTTAAACGAATCCCTTTTTACTAACCTAATTTTATTATGGGCATGATAATAAAGTCGAGACCATGCTTTGGTATTTTATTGAGCATTATTTTTGTTTTTACGTCAAGTCCAGTGTTTTGTTCCCCTGGAGCAGCACTACTTTTATACAAAGCGATTGAAGTTGGTGACCTGGAAAAGACTAAAGTACTTTTGGTTGGCGCTGATGTTAACATCCAAAATTCTTTAGGATACACGCCACTTTATAAAGCTGTTTTTTATAATCGTTTAAATTTTGTTGATTACCTGATTGAATTAGGAGCAAACGTTAACTTGGGTGACGGGGAGGGACTTGCACCTCTTCATATTGCTGCAATTGAAAACTTGCCTGGTATGATAAAGGCTCTAAAAGATAAGGGTGCTGATATTGAAGCTAAAGACAAGTATGGATATACGCCTCTTCATCTTGCTGCTGACCAAGGTAGTTTCAATGCAGCTCAACAACTAATTTATGCTAGCGCTAACGTGAATAGCAGGTCAGAGTGGGATGGCACTCCTCTGCACGCATCTGTTGCAAATAAAAACATTAATATGAGCAGGTTGCTAATGATCAACGGTGCTAAACTAGGTCTGAAAGATCGCTTGGGTCGTACCTCTATTCATTGGGCGGCGGAAAAAGGTGACTTGGCTATCGCTAAGTTGCTACTCACTAATGGCGCAAAAATTGACTCGAAGGATAATGATGGTGAAACAGCCTTGCACGAAGCTGCAAAGTGGGGGCATTTAAAGCTGATCCAGTTTTTTATTGGTCAAGGCGCTAATGTTAACGCGGTAGGATCAGACGGAAGATCACCTATTCACATAGCAATTGCTCACGGTAACATTGATATTGTCAACTTGTTAAAAAAGTATGGAGCAGTTTTATAATTAAAAAAACATAATTGTTGTCCATGTTTTAAAGTTTGAAGCTAAAGAAAATATTTTAAATGCAAACCTAACGAGAGACTAATAACACCTGTAGGAGCAAATGGAACTTCACTAGAAGAGTGAGTTGAACAAAACCAATAATTCGAGTTTATTTTAAAGCCGGGCGAAAAATTTATTTAAGCCTAATACCATTTCCCCAGCACCTAAAAATGCCCCATTATTTTGTTGTTTGCTAACGCTATTTAATAAATCTTTCCTCCCATAATATGCTGTATTGACTTTTGATCATTTCTTTACAGCTTGAGTAAAGAAAAACTATTCCAAATAAAAAAATCAATAAATAGGTTCCGCAACCAGCCTCGAATTTCAGAGGTAAACCACACTGAGGACAAGTCTTTGCTCTGCTACTGATTTCTTTCCCGCACTCGTTGCATGTGATCAATGCCATAAACTTTATCTCTTTCTTAGGTTTTATTGCCAATTTAGCATTTTATTGTAAAAGAGAAAATTTTAGCGTTTTATTGTAAACAAAACTATCTGATATTCCTGAAATTCCTACAATTTTTATTTATTAAGTTAAACTTGGGGGAGTAAGATCATCACGCTATAGTCGATAGGTCGCTTTATTTTTCGGTGGTTTGGGATTGAAATTATATCTCCATTTAATTATTGCAATAACAAAATACGAAATGAATGTAAAAAAAGGAGAGAGGGGTAATAAATACCTTGCAGAGTATTTTAAAGGGCGAAGTAGAAAAGTATCGCGGGGATTGCTGCACCAATAACGGACGCCATAATTGACTTCATGAGAAATGTATATGAGTTGTTCATTTATGAAAATAGGTTATTTGTTTGAGTGCTGTTTCTTTATTTTATGTTCAGAAATGACCCTGTATGACAAATATCCAACTGCCACTAAATAGATGCTTATAAATGTGCTAAACATAGTTTTCTCCTAATTAGAAAGTACCACCGTGACCTACCTAACTGTCTGGAGGAGACAAAGCCAAAAGATAATTAGAAATGCCACGGTGGTTTATTAAGGTTAATTTAAAAATGCGAATGCCAAGCAAGAGACAATGTATCCGAATGCTATTACCGAAAGAACGGGTAAGAAATCTTCTACAAACAAACCAGACCCAAATACGGATCCAGCGTCGAATGTTGTTTCCTGGAACATAGAATTCTCCAATTTATAATTTCAAACGTTTATTGG
>JAPYPK010000137.1 GCA_029937655.1 Nitrospinaceae bacterium | reverse complement strand
ACTTAAAAAATCTGACTGGACTCGATCTAAGGGGAAACCGCATAACGCACTTACCCAAAGAAATAATTCAGTTAAAACACCTTAAACTATTATTTTTAGATGGGAATCCTCTGGTTGAGCCACCGTTAGAGATTGTAGTAAAAGGAAAGGATGCAATCTTTAGTTATTTTCGTACTAAGTACACCAACACAACCAACATACAACCTAGCCAACCCAACTCACTAAATACACAATCACTTGAAGATGTAACTTTATATACAAAACAAAGATAAACCATTCATTCAAAACGACACATTATTATTTGATCTAAACATTATGATAAGATTTAATTACATAAACGTTTTAAATTAATTTTTTTCGGAGACCTAGGTGAGCAAAAAACACTGGTACCTTTTATCATTGGTTGGGAAGGATCGCCCTGGCATCGTTGCAAAATTAAGCGCCGGATTATGTAAAAACGGATGTAACCTTGGAGATTCTTCCATGGCTCGTCTGGGAGATAACTTTGTTATAATGATTGCCGTACAATTTGAGGGTTCTCAAGAAGCATTGAGCAATATTGTTTCTCCTTTAGCGGGTTCGATGGGTCTAAAGCAAAACTTAATGGAAATCGAAGAAGGGACTCATGACATAGAGCCAGACGTCAGGATAAATATTTATTCAGATGAGCGAATGGGTATTATTGACGATGTCACTAGCATGTTGACTGAGTCTGGGTTAAATATTCTATCCCTTGAGTCTAACCTTAGCAGCAATCAACCCAACAACGCGTACTCTATTCATATTGAAGGAACCGTGTCCGAAGGTATTACTCCTCTATACGAAGTTCTTGATCGCCTATCAGATGAAAAAAATATTCAGTCACAGCTTATTCCTATAAATTCGCAGGTGGTATAAACGGACCATCAAAGGTGAGGAACGCCTATTTTCTAGGTCGTTTGTAAACATGGGTGGCCCTCCCCAATGATACATCTGCCGATTCCATAATAGTTTCAGACAAAGTAGGATGGGGGTGGATGCAGTGAGACAAGTCGTCCGCTTTGGCTCCCATGTTAATAGCAAGAACTCCTTCAGCAATAAGTTCACCTGCTCCGTAACCCACGATTCCGACACCAAGCACACGTTTAGACTCAGGTTGCAAAATCAACTTAGTCGATCCTTCAGTTCGGCCCAAAGTATGAGCCCTACCCGAGGCTCTCCATGGGAATTTCGCCACCTCAAATTTAAGGCTCTTCTTTCTAGCTTCTGACTCAGTCAATCCGCACCAAGCAATCTCTGGGTCAGTAAAGACAACCGCTGGAATAACGGTATCTTCAGTAACTCCCTTGCCCTTAAGACCATCAATCGCAATCCGCGCTTCATGTGATGCCTTATGCGCAAGCATAGGTTCTCCCGAAATATCACCTATTGCCAAAATTGCTGAGTCAGACGTCTGTCCTTTTAAGTCAACTTTAACAAAACCATTACTATCTAGTTCAACTTTGGTATTTTCGATTCCTATTTCATCTGTATTAGGCCGACGCCCTACTGATAAGAGTACACGGTCGAAACTTTCTTCTTTTGATTCATTAACGGACGCCAGTGTGACATACCCTAATTTTCCACTTTCACGAATTGATACAACCTCTGTACCAAGATAAACCGACTCAAATTCATTGAATAATTTTTCTTGCAATGGACGAACCAAGTCTCGGTCAACTTCAGGCAACAATCCATCTTTGAATTCAACAATGGTAACGCGACTACCCAATGCAGAATAAACTGTACCCATCTCTAAACCTATATAACCTCCTCCTACAACAAGTAATTTCTCTGGAATAGAAGATAATGAAAGTGCTTCTGTCGAATCCATTACCACTGATTTACTATCAACAAATTGATCAGGAACAACAGGTCGTGACCCAGTGGCGATTACACAACGGTCAAATACTATAGATTGGCTTCCAAAGATTTTAATTGTATTAGAATTTACAAAAACTCCCCGGCCGGTAACGTAAGTAATACCCCGTTGTTTACACAGTTGACCTAAACCATCAGAAACCTTCGAAACAATTCCTTCTTTCCAATCATTTAGGATTTTTAAATCAATGTGGGGAATATTAAAGTCAATTCCAAAGTCTTTTGCCTGTCGTATTTTTGCCATCAACCCTGAAACATGAAGAAGGGCTTTTGAAGGGATGCATCCTCTATGAAGGCAAACCCCTCCAAGCTTATCACTTGCATCTACAAGCGTGACCTTGTAACCTTGATCAGCTGCATAAAAAGCAGCCGAATATCCGCCAGGACCGGCTCCAAGTACAACAAGATGAACGTTACTCATTTATTATTCTCTGAATGAATTTATAAAACACAAAACGTGATGTGTTTAACGATGACGTTTGCGGCTGATTTGTTCCCACTTCTTTGCTGGTGATTTCTTCCTGATTTTATTTAAGATATAACTAAACAACCATTGCGCATCTTCTTGACTGGTGTATGTACCTCGTAAACGAGCAATCGTTTTTTGCTCGACATCAAGAAATGGACGCAACTGATTACCCCATTTTTTAACTATTTGCAAATTACTAAGATTTGATGACTGTTTTTCGCCTGGCAAGTAATTTTTCTTAAAAATATTTTTTCTTTTACTATTTGAGGTATGTTCTTCTGTGATCAAAGGAGGTAGTTTTTTATTAGTAAAACTAGACAAAAAATAAACAAGAGCAAATCCATTTTCTGATTTGCTCAAATCGTTCAAAGCTTCAAGTAATCGTTTTTTCACTTCATGACTCGACTGCTCTTTGCTTACCCTTGAGAGTTTTAATAACCCATTACCCTCAGATACCAAAATATTCAAATCGAGCAAATAATGTAATATGGGTGCTCCCCCCGTACTATCAATATCTGCATTCAAAATACCATCTAGAAACCATTCGAACCATAAGTCTTCAGAATAATTAAGGTAGGGTTCCTCATGAGGGCTCATTTCAAGCAACTCCATCTCAACACAAAGTTTTCCGTGGCAGGATTATTACACTAAATATTTCGACCATGTCACCTGTACTGCTATTCAATTCAACCTACTCCATACTAATTGAATCAAAAATAATCCTTATAGCAGAGAATTTCCCCTACTGACCCCACAAAAATAGAAATTGTGGTGAAATTTGATCCCAATCAAACCCCAGATCTAAGTTAATCAAATTAACTTTAGGAATCGAATCCATCGACGAATAATAATTTGATTTATATTCTCTTGGTCGACCATAGGTAACAACTTTTAAACCAGGTTGATTTAACTCTTTTTTTGCAAGCCCAACCAAATCTTGCAAATAACCAATCGAATCCACGAGGTGGTTTTCCAAGGCCTGGCGAGCATTGTAAACTCTGCCATCAGCTAATACCTTAACTGCTTTAGTATCAAGTCGATCTCGGTTCAAAACAACTACATCCACAAAACGATCATAATACCGATCTATTGTTTCTTGAAATAAAGCTCTTTCTTCTTTAGTCAATGGGCGAAATGGTGACATAAAATCTTTTTTTTCAGTCGACTTGACTATCTCCAATTCTACCCCAATTTTCCCCATCATGCCCTCAAGGTTTAGTTTTAACGCGAGCACCCCAATACTTCCCACCAGTGAAGTCGGATGTACCATTATGCTATCACCTGCCATCGCTACATAGTAACCTCCAGATGCAGCCACATCGACCACAGACACATAAACTTTAACTTTGCTCCGCTCCTTAAATGATTTGATTTCATGGTATATGATATCACTAGAGGTTACGGTTCCACCTGGACTGTTAATCCTTAATAAGATTCCTTTAATATTTTTATCATTTTCTGCTTTTTTAAGTATTTCACGGATACGATCAACCATCCCAGT
>JAPYPK010000136.1 GCA_029937655.1 Nitrospinaceae bacterium | reverse complement strand
CCGATTTTTGATGCAGGTTGTGTTGCGAACACTTGGATTAGTGAGTGCTCCGATGATCAAATCATACGATATGACTTGAAAATAGGCTTAGATACCCCCTACCCAGGAAACGATGTTTGGTCATCAATGAGACTTGTTAGCAAGCCGGGTGAGGCATCCGCTGCAGTTGGAGAAAAACCAGCTCCGGCTGAACCCGTTGCGGAGGGAGACAAACCAGTCGCCCAAGGGTCTACTACAAAAACTGATGCTGCGACTGTGGCACCCAAATCCTCCGGTTCAGGGCCCCGTCCTGTGAGTCCAGCTCCTGTTTCAGAAGAACTCAAAGCCACTTTTAGGGCTAGAGCCAAGGCTTGGGCGCAAGAGAAAAAGAAGTAAAACCTCCCTCAATTATCCCTCTCTCAACCATTTTTTGACTACTGCTGTAGTCTGTGCCGTGTTTCGTTTGGCCATTTCCTCAGCATACATTTTGACCCATGCTGGATTCTCCGGGCCCATTATCTTTGCCTTGGATATTTTTGGTTTGATTTTTTTCTTCTTGATGGTGGGTTTCCCTCCCATGTAGAGAGCTCGATTCCCACGCTTTCTACTTCTTAAAATAAAAGCAGTTAGGGCAGCAATGCTAAAAGTTATCAAGAGAATTATAAAAATAAATTTCATTAGATTTTGGGGTCCACTATCGCAAATTTAATAATTAAGTCACCCCGTTTTTTCCCCCACAAAATGGCTGCTCCATTTTTAGGGATACGAAGTTCCTCTCCAGTAAGAGTGCTCTCTTCGACTTCTATAGTCTTAACGGTATCTAGCGTTTCGACGTCAAGGGGGCCTCCATTTTCGGCTAATTCTTGAGGAATCTGAACTTCCATGTAGATGTCATTTTTTTTTCGTTTAAAAATAGGATGAGGCTTGGTGCAAATTTTTAGAAACAAATCTCCTGGCGGGCCATCATTCATCCCTTCCCCTCCTTCATTTTGAAGACGAAGGACATACTGATCTGCAACCCCAGGAGGAATTTTTACGTCTAGATTGGCTTCTTTTACAATCTGGCGTTTTCCTCCACATTCCGTACATGTTTTTTCACTAGTTTCACCAGACCCTTCGCAATTTTCACAACGGACATACTTTTCATAATTGTAGGAGATGGTTCCCCCGAGCGCGACAGTAGCAAAATCGACATCGGCCATGAACTGAAGGTCAAATCCTCTAGTCGGAGCATTGGGGTCGTGCGGTTGACGGTCTTCTGCTGCTGTTTGGCTAAATGACCCGTCCTGCCGAGGTCGACCCTGTGATTCTTGGTTGCCGAATCCATATCCCCAGCGATCAGACTCCGATGAACCCCGCCCTTTTGATGGACCTCTTTTGTAAGAGCCCTTTTGAGAGCGTTTTCGGTCGTATTCCTTACGTTTTTTTGTATTGCTTAAAACACTGTAAGCCTCAGACAAAACTTTGAACTGGTTTTCTGATTTTTTAGTTCCCTTATTGGCGTCTGGATGAAATATTTTAGCTCGTTCACGATAGCTTTTTTTAATTTCACCGGGCTTCGCATCTTTGGCAACACCAAGAATTTTATAGTAATCCCTTTGAGACATGGCTTTCTTATTTTAGGGTTGTTTCCAAAAAATGGAGAGATTTGAAAATAACCTATTTATTTTATAAGGATTGTGAGATTAGTTCAACTTCTTGGGTTAGCTGATAAGTTAAGGAGTAGGGTGGTGACCTAATGGATTAAAGGTAAAAAGAGTATTTTATGGTGACAAGCTGGCATCTGTGAAGGGAGTGGCGTTTGATTCACTGACATTTGATTAGATTTTCTTAGACTAAGTTGATTACAGATCCATCGAAACCTTGGATTTTAAAAATCTTGAAACAAACGTTAGAATTGTTGGTTAAAATCACAATAAAACTATACTTTGAACAAAGACTCTCTGAGGCGACCCGGGGTTGGCCACATCCGTCCCCTCTGGAGTCCTTTTCTCTTTAGCTTATCCCGTAGCAAACCTCATAAATGAATTCTAAATGGGCAGTCCGTGTGTCGGAATATTGTTAAATTACCGGTTAAGTCCCTTGCAAAAATAGGGTTTTACACTTGACACAGATCACACCAAAATCTACCATGGCCTTCCGGGAAAATTAGCACACAGGTATTGTCTAATGACCAGGCGTTAGACTCTGGTTCCGGGAATGGGGTTTGATTCTCTGTGCCCGAGCTATAGTGAAAACGGAGTTATTTATATGGATTATAAAAAGAACCCATTCCTCATGGGGCTTTGGGCGCCAGCGTACCTTGCAGCTGCTACTGTTGCTATCACTAACGACTTCTTGATGGCTATAATGTTCATGCTGTTCACACTTGGCATTCTGGGTGCGTATGTAACGGAATTTCCAATATTTCCAACCTTGTATCAAAATGAAATCCTACACAAGACTGCTATATCTTCCCTCCTTGGCATGGGCCTAGGCATGATGATCGGTCTGGCCATAGCGGGAAATGCACCAGCTGAAGGAACCACGCCTATTTCAACGCAAGGGAAATTCATGCTTACCTGGGGAGTTATGTCACTTCCAGCCTACCCATTAATGGTTTTTCTAGTGTCCAAAGTGAATAAGCGCGATCTAGAAGAAGAACACCGAATTCGAGAGGAAAAGAAAAAAGCAAGAAAAGCCAAAGGTGGTGGGCCACCGATTATGGATCGTCGGGATGGATTTTAGCTACTTGCCAGAAATAATATTGTGGCACAGCGGGTTTTGATGCACAAATAACCCTGGATGTTATTGAATGCGCATAAAAAGCTTTTGTGGTTAGTATTCGTGTTTACTCAATTTATCCGAGAGTGATCTCACCAGACTCAATAACCTCGTCATGCCCGTTGTCTTGGCGCAGAATAAGCCGGCCCGATTCATCAAGGTCCATAGCGGTGCCTGTAATGATGAAAGGTCCGCGCTTGACAGAGATTTTTTTTCCAAATAAGTCAGTATTGAGCTTCCATTTTTTAATCACCGAATGTCCACCCTCAGCTAAAAAAAAACGGTACTCACGGTCTAGAGTTGTTAGCAATGACCGGATCACGGTCAGTCGGTTTATCGGTGATCCATTTACTACTCTAAGAGAGGTGGCTGTTTTTTTTAAATCCTCGGGAAACTGCTCCGGTACTTGATTGACATTAATACCGATGCCGATAACTACGGAAAAGGAGTTTCCTTGTTCTTGAGTCATTTCGCATAATATACCGCATACTTTTTTATCATTAATGAGTATGTCGTTAGGCCACTTCAAGTTAGCGCGTTGATGGCTGATTTCGTTAATGGTTGAGATGGCGGAGACCCCGGCGAGCAGAGTAATGAATGAAAGATGATCAGGCTTGAGATTGGGCTTCAATAGAATTGATAAATAAATTCCTGTTTCCGGAGGCGAATGCCAGAATCTTCCCATTCGTCCTCTGCCTCCAGTTTGAGACTCGGCGATAATCACTAGACCTTCTTGAGCATTATTGTTTGCGTACTCTTTTACTAAATTGTTGGTTGAGTCGATTTCAGGCAGAAACAAAATTTCAGAGCCAATCTGTACGCAGTTCAGATTTTCTTTAATATTCGCAGCATCAGATTCGTAGTCATAAGGCATAAATTATTTCCATATTGTATAGAAAGGTCGTCTTGTTTGAATTGTAAAGACAAAGTTATTGAATGCCAACTAGAATAGGTATCTTTAAAAGATAAGTGGGTTAGTGTAGAAGACAAAATAATGCTTGAAAAATAAAAAAAATAGATTGAAATACTCTCAAAATACTGTTAAAACGCATTGTCTATAAAGGGACGAAGCCAGTGACTTTTATTGAATCGGGCTTAGATTTTTACAAAATTAGGGGGAGAGTTAGAATGAAAAGATTTGCTGGTATATTTATTTTGTTA